>JBCAZN010000105.1:0-7669 GCA_038533035.1 Pseudomonadota bacterium | reverse complement strand
GGTCGGCGCGGATTGTCGTACACCGCGTGCGACACATCGCTGGCCCAGTCGACCAGTGGGTTCAACGTCGACCAGGCAATCCTGCCGGTCGATGGCGGTTATCCGCTGCACAAGGGTTGCCGCCTGCAGCTACTCGACGGTCCGGAGCGCCTTGAGACCGGCTGGTGGGATGACGCGGGGATCTCGCGTGATTACTACACAGCGGTCAACGGTGCGGGGACTTACCTGTGGGTGTTTCGCAGCCGCCGGACGCCTGCCTGGTACCTGCATGGCATTTTTGGATGAGCGTCGCCTATGCCGAGTTACACGCGCTGAGCAACTTTACGTTCCTGCGCGGTGCCTCGCACCCTGAAGAGCTTGTAGAAACGGCGGCCGAGCTCGGCTATGCCGCGATCGCGATCACCGACGAATGTACGATGTCGGGCATCGTGCGCGCCCATATGGCCGCGAAGGACTGTGGCCTCAAGCTGATCGTGGGCTCTGAACTGCGCCTGCGCAGCGGCCGCAAGCTCGTTGCACTGGCGCAGAACCGCAACGGCTATGCGGCACTGTGCCGCCTGATCACAAACGCGCGCCGTGCAGCGGAAAAAGGCAGTTACGAACTGACGCGCCACGACTTTGAAGACGGCCTGCCCGATTGTCTCGTGCTCTGGATACCGGACGCCGACCTCAGCCTCGATGTCGAAGATCACTGGCTCCGCGAGACGTTTCGTGGCCGCCTGTGGATTGCGGTCGAGCTGCTGGCTGACGGCCGGCAACAAAATCGCCTCGAAAAATTGCGCGAGGAAGGACGTCGCCTGAAGCTGCCCCTCGTTGCGACCGGAGATGTGCATATGCATGCACGGTCACGGCGTGTCCTGCAGGATGCCGTCACGGCGATTCGGCTTTGTACGACCGTCGAACGCGCCGGGTTTGATCTGTACCCGAACGGCGAACGTCACTTGCGTTCGCTCGAAGTGCTCGAGCGTATTTATCCGCCGGAATTACTGGCCGAGTCAGTACGTATTGCAGAGCGCATCGAGTTCTCGCTCGATGAGTTGCGTTACCAGTACCCTGATGAACTCGTGCCCGCGGGTGAGACGTCCGGCAGCTGGCTGCGCAAGCTGACAGAGGAGGGTATGCGGCGGCGCTGGCCCGGCGGTGTCCCTGAAAAAGTCACGCGACTCGTCGAGCACGAACTCGAACTGATCGCGGAGCTCTGTTACGAACCCTACTTCCTGACTGTGCAGGACATCGTCGCGTTTGCGCGTTCACAGAAAATTCTTTGCCAGGGACGCGGGTCGGCGGCGAACTCGGCCGTGTGTTTTTGCCTCGGTATTACCGAGGTCGATCCGGGGCGCATGGAAGTACTCGTCGAGCGGTTTATTTCCAAGGAACGCAACGAGCCGCCGGATATCGATGTCGATTTCGAACATGAACGCCGCGAAGAAGTCATCCAGTACATTTACGCGAAGTACGGTCGTGAACGTGCGGCGCTGGCTGCAACGATTATCACGTACCGTCCACGCAGCGCCATGCGCGATGTGGGCAAGGTACTCGGTCTGACCGAGTTACAGATCGGTCGCCTGTCACGTTCGATGCAGTGGTGGGACGGCCAGAAGGTCGATGACAGCCGTATTCTCGAGGCAGGACTGGACCCGGACAGCCCGGTGATTCGGCGCCTGTTGTTCCTGGTGCGCGAACTGATCGGTTTTCCGCGTCACCTGTCACAGCATGTCGGCGGTTTCGTTATTTCGAACGCGCCACTGTACGAACTTGTGCCGGTCGAGAATGCCACGATGCCGGATCGTACGGTCATCCAGTGGGAGAAGGACGACCTCGAGGAGCTCGGCCTGCTCAAGGTGGATGTGCTCGGGCTCGGCATGCTGAGCGCGATTCGCCGCAGCTTCGACCTGATTCGTGACTTCGACGGTCGCAACTACACGCTCGCGACCGTACCGGCCGAAGACCCCGAGGTATACGACATGATCTGCGACGGCGACACGATGGGCGTGTTCCAGATTGAATCGCGTGCACAGATGGCGATGCTGCCGCGACTCAAACCACGCTGTTACTACGATCTCGTCATCGAGGTCGCGATTATTCGCCCGGGACCCATCCAGGGTGACATGGTGCACCCGTACCTGCGTCGCCGTAACGGCGAGGAGGCCGTGGATTACCCCAGCGACGAAGTGAAGGGCGTTTTGCAGCGCACGCTCGGTGTGCCGATCTTTCAGGAACAGGTCATGCAACTCGCGGTCGTGGCGGCGGGCTTTACACCCGGTGAAGCGGATCAGTTACGGCGTGCCATGGCGGCGTGGAAACGGCGTGGTGGCCTGGGACCGTTCGAGGAAAAGCTTGTCAACGGTATGCGCGAACGCGGCTACGACGAGGGTTTTGCGCGGCAAATTTTTCAGCAGATACTCGGCTTTGGTGAGTACGGTTTCCCGGAGTCGCACTCCGCGAGTTTTGCGTTGCTGGTCTACGTATCCTGCTGGCTCAAGCATCACACGCCGGCGGCGTTTACCTGCGCACTGATCAACAGCCAGCCGATGGGTTTCTATTCGCCGTCACAGCTCGTGCAGGACGTCCAGCGGCACGGTGTCGAGGTACGCGGCGTCGATATCAATAGCAGCGACTGGGATTGTTCGCTGGAGTCAGACGCTGCTGGTGCGGCGGTATTGCGCCTTGGTCTGCGCATGGTCAAGGGCCTGTCCGAAGCAGCGGGTGAACGTATCGTCAGTGCACGAGATGCAGGCGACTACCGTGATGTGCAGGGACTGCTGGAACGCGCCAGTCTCGATCGCCGTGAACTGGGTGTACTGGCGTCGGCAGGTGCGTTGCAGTCGGTATCCGGAGACCGGCATCGCGCACGTTGGGCCGTTGCCGGTGCCGAGAAAGCCATGCCGCTGTTTCCGTCAATGCAGCGTTTCGAGCCGACGCCGCTGCTGCAAAAGCCTACGGAAGGGCAGGACATTGTTGCCGACTACCGCAGCACGGGCCTGACGCTCGGTCGTCACCCGATGCGGTTGTTACGTAAACACCTGGACCGCTACCGCTATGCCAGTGCTGCCGAGCTGCCGGGCGGCAGCAACGGGCAGCCCATCAACGTGGCCGGACTGGTGATTACCAAGCAGCGGCCCGGCACCGCCAGCGGCGTTACGTTTGTGACGCTCGAGGATGAGACCGGGCAAATGAATCTGATCGTGTGGAAGAAGATTGCCGAGGAATTTCGGCCGGCACTGCTCAATGCCCGGCTGCTCGGGATTACGGGTGAGCTACAGATTGAAGGCAAGGTCATTCACGTGATCGCAAAACAACTGTTCGATCACACCGAGCTGCTCGGTGACCTGAGTATCCGTTCGCGGGACTTTCGTTAACGAAAGTACCGAGTTAAAGCTCTTCGTCGATGTTGAAGTTAAACGTGCTGTCGAGATCCGACTCGCGCGCTTCCCTTGCCTCTTCAAGGCGCCGGCGCAAGGCGCGTTTGCGTGCCGCTTCTTCCTCGTCAGTATTGTCGATCTTCGCGACAAGACTCTCGACATCGGCATCGACGACGGTCGCCTCATGGGCACCCTCAACGATCAAGCCATCGTCGTCCGCAATCTCGTCCGTCTCGACGTCGTCGTCGAGCTCATCGTCGAGCTCATCGTTTTCGGTATCGTTGTTATCGCCGATTTCTGAACCAATTTCTGAACCAATCATTGAAAACCTCAACCCGTCTGGCTGTCAGTAACAAGCAAATCAAAAAAGACATCTAGCGAATCAGGTTGTTGACCTCGAAGATCGGCAGCAGGATGGCCAGCACGATGACCAGCACAATGGCGCCCATCAACACGATCAACAACGGCTGCAATATACCAAGCATTGTGGCAATAAGGCCATCCACTTCTCGCTCCTGGCCGGCCGCGGCGCGACCCAGCATATCCTCGAGACGACCGCTCGATTCACCGCTCGATACGAGATGGATCATCATGGGGGGAAACAGCTTGCTCTCGGCCAGCGACTTGCTGATTCCGGCGCCTTCGCGCACGCGAATCGTCGCATCGAGAACCGCCTCGCGCATTGGCACGTTGTTAATGGTTTCGGCCGAAATCTTCATCGCTTCGAGAATCGGCACGCCGCTACCCGCGAGAATGCTCAGGGTGCGCGTAAATCGCGCGGTGTTGACGCCGCGCACCAGTCGACCAACAATGGGCATGCGCAGTTTCAGGCTGTCCCATGCGCGTCGCGGACCATCCTGTTTGAGGATCCACCAGATGCCGTAGCCGGCCGCCCCCAAGCCGATGATGATCAGTGGCCAGCGGTCACGCAGAAAGTCGCTGGTTGCGATCAGGTTGCGAGTCAATGCCGGAAGATCAGCGGACATGTTCTGGAACACGCCGACAATTTGCGGCACGACGGTCGCGAGCATGAAACTGATGATGCCGATCGACATCACCACCAATGCAGCCGGGTAGATCATCGCGTTCGAAATATTCTGGCGCAGCTGCTGGCGAGCTTCGGTGTAGTCGGCCAGGCGTTCGAGTACGGTATCGAGGTGGCCGGATTGCTCGCCGGCGGCAATCGTCGCACGGTACAACTCCGGAAACGCCTGCGGGTAGTCGGTGAGACCGTCGGCGAGCGTGTAGCCTTCCATTACCTTGGCGCGCACACCGAGCAGGATACTTTTGGTACGCGGATTGTCGTTCTGTTGTGACACTGCGAGCAGCGACTCTTCGAGTGGCATTCCTGATTGCGATAGCGAGGCCAACTGCCGCGTCACCAGTGCCAGTTCATTTGCTGAGATTCCGCGGCGCAGCGAAAAGGTGCGTTGCCGGCGCGCTTCTTTTTGCGCAACTTCGGTGACGCTGACTGGCAGCAACTCGCGCTCACGCAGTTGCTGGCGTACATGTTTCGCGGTATCGCCTTCGAGCAGACCCTTGGTCTGCTTGCCGGCCGAATTCATCGCGACGTATTCGAACGCACCCATCCGGAATTACCGCGTTAGTCTTCGCGCGTCACGCGCAGGACTTCGTCAAGGGTAGTTCGGCCCATCAATACCAGCCGGCGGCCATCGGCACGAATACTCTGTGTGTGCTTGCGCGCGTGGCGCTCCAGTTCGTGCTCGCTGACGCCGTCGTGGATCATTTCACGCATGGCGTCATCCACGACGATCAGTTCGTAGATGCCGGTGCGGCCGGTGAAGCCGCGATTGCCGCCGGTACCGGGCTTAAAAAGCGTCGGCGGGTTGGCCGGGTCAACGCCCAGCACCTCGCACTCATAGTCTGTCGCTGTGTACGGAATTTTGGTGGCGTCATCGAGAACGCGCACCAGCCGTTGTGCAAGTACGCCGATGAGGCTCGACGACAGCAGGTAGGGCGCAACGCCCATGTCGCGAAGTCGGGTTACCGCACCGCTGGCTGTGTTCGTATGCAGGGTCGACATGACGAGGTGACCGGTCAAACTGGCCTGCACGGCAATCTCGGCGGTTTCAAGGTCACGAATCTCACCGACCATGACCACATCCGGATCCTGGCGCAGGATCGCCCGCAGACCGCGTGCGAATGTCATTTCGACTTTCGTGTTGACCTGCGTCTGCCCGATGCCGTCGATCAGGTACTCGATCGGATCCTCGACCGTCATGATGTTGCGGCTGTTGTCGTTGATTCGCTCGAGCGCTGCGTACAGCGTAGTTGTCTTACCGGAACCGGTCGGTCCCGTGACAAGTATGATGCCGTGCGGCTTATGAATCAGTTCGTCCATTGAGCGCTGCGACACGTCGTCCATGCCGAGGCCCGACAGGTCGAGACGGCCGGCCTGCTTGTCGAGCAGTCGCAGCACGACGCGCTCGCCATGGCCAGACGGCATCGTCGAGACACGTACGTCGACCGCGCGTCCCGCAATCTTCAGCGAGATGCGGCCATCCTGCGGCAACCGTTTCTCGGCAATGTCGAGCTTTGACATGACCTTGATTCGTGACACAACCAGCGGCGCCAGTGCGCGCCGGGTTTTCAGGACCTCGCGCAGTACGCCGTCGATACGAAAGCGAACACCCAGCCGGTTTTCATAAGTTTCGATATGGACGTCAGATGCGTTTTCCTTAACCGCTTCGGTCAGCACCGCGTTGATGAAGCGAATGATCGGTGCGTCATCGTCGCTCTCGAGCAGGTCGGACGGCTCGAGCTCCTGGGCGACTTGTGACAGGTCGAATTCCTCATCGAGGCTGTCGACCATCTGCGCGGCGTTACTGGATTCCTGTTCGTAAGACTCCTGCAGTAAAGCATCGAAATCCTCGGCCGACACACGTTCCATCTGTAGCGGTACGCCTGCGAAACGTCTTGCCTCCACAATACTCAGCGGCGATGCCCCAACGCGATAAACCAGCTCACCGCCCGAGTTCGTCAGGCGCCGAATGAATACGCCGTGACGTTTTGCAAAGGAAAACGACAGCGGACGGCGCGCTTCTTCGGCGGGCTCAACCGCCTCTGAGGTAACCTCGAGTACGATTTCGTTACTGGCTTCCATTCGACTCCGGATCGCGCGCAGGAGCGGGTTCAAGTTCGGGAAGGGTCGGGCGCTCGACGCCCGGCATCAGCGGCACGGATTCACCCGCACGGCCGAGCTGAATTTCTCGCATCATGTTGTACTTTTGATTCGTTTCCAGCGCCGTCTGTTCCGCCGTTCGCAAAATTTCGGCGCGGATGAAAATCATCAGGTTGGTCTTCTTGAGTTCGGTTTTGCGTGCGCGAAACAGATTGCCGAGTATCGGGATGCTGCCGAGGATAGGCACCTTCTGATCTTCCTCGAGCAGCGTATCTTCAATCAGTCCGCCGAGCACGAGGATCTCGCCGTCGTTGACGATGACCGTCGTTTCGACAATGCGCTGGTTGGTAACAATATCAACGGCGCCGGATGCCGATTGCGCAATGCTTGATATTTCCTGCGAGATATCGAGGACCAGGGAATCACCGTCGTTAATCTGCGGCGTTATCGACAGCTTGACGCCAACCTCTTCGCGATTGACCGTTGTGAACGGATTGACCGCGCCACCAGCCCCGCCCGTGTTGGAGAACGAGCCGGAAACGAAAGGTACTTCCTGTCCGACGCTGAGCGTCGCTTCCTCGTTGTCCGTGGTGACGATCGAAGGGGTCGAAATGATGTTGGTATCAGCATCCGATTCGAGCGCGCGGAGAATTGCTGCGAAACTTACGCCGGAGTCCGATACGCGGCCGAGTCCCAGGGTTACGCCGTCGCCGATCAGGCCCGTTGGGTCAACGGTGCCGCCCCCTGCGGCCGAACCCAGTTGCACGACGCCGCTCAGGAGACCCGGGAAGTTCGTCACCGCGATCGGTGTGTTGCTGCTCGTGCCTTCAACAGCCCAGGACACACCAAGCTCATTATTCTCGTCAGCGATGACTTCGACGATGATAGCTTCGACAAGTACCTGGGCGCGGCGAATATCGAGCTTGTCGACAATCTGCATCAACGAGCGCATGGTTTTCGGCGGCGCATCGACGACAAGCGCGTTGGTCTGGGTATCGGCCCAGACGCTGACGTTTTCAATATTGCTGCCTGCCGCAGCTGTACCGGCTGCGGATTGCGCTTGATTCGTAAAGTGTTGCTGCAGCTTGCTGGCATGTTCCTCGGCGTCGGCATAACGCAAGTAACGAACCTTGGTGTCGCCACCGCTTGAGGGCGGTGGCGACAC
>JBCAZN010000104.1:0-7676 GCA_038533035.1 Pseudomonadota bacterium | reverse complement strand
TGAACACGACGTCGAGCATCGGCGTCAGGTTGATCTCTTCGCTCTCTTCTTCTACCTGCAGATTGTTTTTACGCATTTAACTTAGTCCTTTCCGGGTCCCGCCTGGTTCCCACATTCGATTGTCAATTTCTATCGGCAATGGAAATGTTGTAAACACCCGCGCTACGCGTGGCATCCATCACCCACACAAGCATCTTGTTTGTCGATGCCTGGTTGGCCTGGATAACCACCGTACCCTTCGGATTTTCGGCGTGTAACCGCTCGATATTCGCACGCACGGCCCGCGGGTCGATAATACGATTGGCGATCAGGATTTCATCGTTGCCAGTGATTTCGACAAGAATATTGGCGTCTTCCGGTTTGGTCTCCGTGACCGGCGCATCCGGCCGGTTGACGTCGATTCCTGATTCCTTAACGAACGAAGCAGTTACGATGAAGAAGATAAGCATGATGAACACGACGTCGAGCATCGGCGTCAGGTTGATCTCATTGGCCTCTTCTTCGGTTTGTCCGAACGAAAAATCATGTTTTCGCATGGCTGTCCCTTAGTGGTCCATCGTGAGCGAGTCCTCGAGGAACTCCACTTCACGAGCCGCTCGGCGGCTGAGCAATGTGATTAACAGTACACCCGAAAGTGCACCGACCATTCCCGCCATCGTAGGCACCGTCGCCTGAGATACGCCGGCTGCCATTGCACGAACGTTGCCCGAGCCGGACGCCGCCATAACCTCGAACACCCGGATCATGCCCGTTACCGTGCCGAGAAGGCCAAGTAATGGACACAATGCGACGAGTGTCTGGATCATGGCGATGCCCTTGTTGGACGCTTCACTGAACTGCGAAATCATTAATTCGCGGATCTGGTGTGCGTGCCAGGACGTACGCTCTGACCGTGCCTCCCACTTATCGTGGACGTCACGTGACAGCTCTTTCATCGTGGAGCGGAAATACATGATCCGCTCCACGATGAGAACCCACATCAGGAACATGGTCACGGCAATAGCTTTCAATACCGGACCACCCAGGGCCATGAAATCGCGAATTGCTTCAAAGGCATCTGATAGCCAAAGCATGGCGACTCCCCTTGTCGTTACCCGTGCCGCTCAGAGTGCTGGGCAACAAGCCCGGCGCTCTGCGACTGCAGGATGTTGACGATCTTGCGGCTCTGACCGCTAACGATCGTGTGCAACAGTACCATCGGGATAGCAACCAGCAGACCGAGTACGGTCGTGACCAGTGCCTGTGAAATACCGCCAGCCATCATCTTCGGATCGCCTGCACCGTAGAGCGTGATGACCTGGAAGGTCTTGATCATACCGGTAACCGTACCAAGCAGACCCATAAGCGGTGCGACGGCGGAAACAACCTTGATAAACAGCAGACCCTTGGTGAGTCCCGGCATTTCCTTGAGCGCCGCTTCGGACAGCTTCAGCTCAATGGTCTCGGTGTCAGCATTGCGGTTCGATTCATAAGCGGCGAGAACGCGACCCAGCGGGTTGTCCGTGCTGGCCGTTTCACGCTTCAGCTGAGCGGCGACTTTACGTGCATCCCCGGACAGCGCGACGAGGCGCAGCACCGCGATCAGCACACCAATGACGCCGAGAATCGCGATCGCATAACCGACGTAACCACCCTGGTGGAACTTGTCGATCAGCGACGGCGTTTCTACCAACAGGTCAAGCACGGTGCCCTTCGTCACGTCGAGGCCGAACGTAACCGCTCCGCTATCAGAATTGACGATGTCAGATGTCGTGCCGGTGTAGCGGCCTTCAGGCTGCTTGGCGAGTTCAACCAGCTGGCCTTCGTCACCCACCTTGAGATAACCGTTTTCGGAAACAATGTTGAAGGTACCAACACGCACGACCGTCTGCGTAGCCTGCTGGCCGTCCGCCGCCGTCACGAGACTCTCAAAACGAGAGACGCGACCCGACTCAACGACTTCCTGTTGCAGCAATGCCCACAATCCCTCGATATCCTCAATAGACGCGAGGCTTGAGGCGCCGGCCATCTTGCTGCCCAGTGCAACGAGGAACTCGCCGCGATCCGGGTACTCGATGTTGGTCAGCGACGCAGCAAAGCGGCCCTGGGTGTCGCCCGCGACCGTCTGCAAAACACCAAACAGCTCTTTCAGGGAACCAAGGCGCTCATCCAGTGCCTGGCGCGCCGTAATGATGCGCTGCTGGTTTGCTTCAAATGCTTCTTCGAGTCGCGCCGACTCACGTTCCTGCGTCGTCCGCTCGGCACGTGCCTGGTTCAGCAGTGACTGCTGGCGGTTGCGTGCCTGGGCGAATGCCGCCTCACGTTGACGTGCTTCCTGTGAGTCGCGGGCCTGGCCCTGCTCAATCAGTCGCAGCAGTTCAGACATGCTGCGTGCACCGTCGTCCTGTGCATGCGCGGTGGTCAGTCCGAGGCTAAGGATGCCTGCGGCAATAATCAGTGAAAAACGTTTCATTATTACGATCCCTCCGCAGCTGAAACCGGAACATTAATGAGTTCCGGAGCGATCAGTTGCCTGGCCACTCGCAGACCCTTGCGTACTTCGTTACGTGCGTCATCGTCGAGCACCCACGCGCGATCTGAATTGTCCCAACGACCCGTGATCGTCGTGTCGTCGGACTGGAAGTACAGTCCGATGCGACCGATTCGCAGCATGTTGAACAGGCGGGTCTCGCCCTCAATGGTCAACGTCTGCGTGTAGTCCTCGATCGTCGAGCCGTATTCGTTCTCGATCTGGTAGGCCTCCATTACCTTGCGGAATTTCTCCGCCTCGGAGACGTCGGCACGGGACATGATGTCCTTCAGAGCGGCGACGCGTTCCTGGCGCTCTTCCATCAGGAAGGGAACGTCCAGCGCGATAGACTGCTCAAGACCGTCAATCATCCTCACCATCAAAGGAACGATCTGCCGGTTGATAACCTCAACCTGGTCCATCGACAAGGCAATGTCTTCGAGTACTGCATTTTGGCCTTCAACCTGTGCCCGCATGAGGCGGTTGTAAACCTTCAGTCCGTCAATTTCCTTGTTGACAGCGCGATACTGGTCCTCGAGTGAACGAGTACCTTCAACAATATTGTTGACACGCTGTTGGGATTGCTGGGCCAGGTTCAAACGACGTTGATCCGCGGCCAGCACATCATCGACGGTTTGCGCGAAAACGCTGCCGGAAATGGCGAGAACCGTACCTGCAAGAAACGCAGCGGTTATACGCCGACTGCTGCTTATGCACCGTTTCATGAACGCTCCTTTAGAGTCGTAGTTCTAATAATTGTTAAGGAGAGGGATGCAACGTATCCGTTGAATACATGCACAAATGAAAACCGGTAACGCTGTTCACGTTGCCAATTGCGCACGCGGCCCTCTCCACCTTCGCCGCGCGGCGTTGAATTTTCGGAACTTTTTTCTTCTCTCTAATCTTGGCACCTCAGGTCCCGCCTGAAGTTTCCCCGCCTTTATGTTCCTGTATCTTGTGGGTACCTACTGTGCCGCAAAGAATAACACATGGTCTCAATATCGCCAGCCCGCTATTGCGTTAGGTAAAAGTGACGACAACGTAACGCTGACAAGCGTTTGACCGCGGCTGCGCAGGTTCCGTTCTCGGAAAAATTGACACCGTTTTCCACCGGTTTGCAGAAAGTTCGTTGACCGTTATATATAAGGTATGGTCGCAATACACTGACTGAGCGCTGGTTCTTGTTCTAATTTATAGACTTAGGAACGTTACCTAATCCAACTTATTTAGTAACAGCCGTAACCGAATAATTAGTGGTTGACAACCCCCAATCGTTACAACATGATCGGCGCAATGTTGAAAGGACGCACGAAAATCCAGGGCTTCGGCCTTCTCGCGCTCGACCTTGGTCTGCTTCTTATCGGGAGGCAGAGCGGGTAGCGCGTACCAGTCCACCAGACAACGTAAACCCCGCATCCCAAAGGATCGTGGGGTTTTTTTTGGTTTATAGCTTTAGCGTTTGAGGAAAGAAAATGAAGATGTACTCGGAAAGTGATGTCGATACCAGCTCCCTTGCCGACAAAAAAGTCGCCATTCTTGGCTATGGCAGCCAGGGACGCGCGCACGCCCTGAATCTCAAGGACTCCGGTTTTAACGTTGTCGTCGGCCTGCGAAAAAGCGGCGCCAGCTGGCCGAAAGCCGAGGCCGATGGCCTGACGGTGCAGGAGCCCGGTGAAGCGGCGAGCGGCGCGGCTGTTGTCATGTTCCTGACACCGGACATGGTGCAAAAGGCATTGTACGAGTCAGTGGCCGACAATATCGGGCAAGGCGCCCTGCTGCTGTTCGCACACGGTTTTGCAATTCACTACGAACAGGTACAGCCGCGCGCTGACCTCGACGTTGCGCTGATTGCACCCAAAGGCCCAGGCGGTCTGGTTCGTCGTCAATACGAAGAAGGCCATGGTGTCCCCTGCCTCGTTGCTGTGCACCAGGACGCCACAGGCAATGCGCTCAAGACGGCGCTGGCCTATTCAGCTGGTATCGGCGGTGCCCGCGCCGGCGTCATAGAAACAACGTTTGCCGAGGAAACCGAGACGGACCTGTTCGGTGAACAGGCCGTGCTGTGCGGCGGTGCGACGGAACTGATCGTTGCCGGCTTCGAAACGCTGGTCGAGGCGGGATACCAGCCTGAAGTCGCCTACTATGAAGTCATGCACGAACTGAAGCTGATCGTTGATCTGCTGCACGAGGGCGGCCTCGCCAAAATGCACAAGTTCATCAGTGATACCGCGGCCTGGGGCGATATGGTGTCGGGCCCGCGCGTTGTTGACGACAAATCACGCGCGGCGATGAAAGCTGTGCTGACGGACATCCAGGATGGCACCTTTGCACGCAACTGGATTGCCGAAAATGAAAACGGCATGCCCGAATTCAAACGCATGATGCAGGCCGACCTGGATCATCCGATCGAGAAAGTTGGCAAGGATCTGCGCGGCCGTATGGATTGGCTGTCCGAGTAATTTCACCGCAGACACACCCGAGGAGATAACGATGTCTGGCAACCAGGTACGAATTTTCGACACGACCCTGAGAGATGGGGAACAGGCACCCGGCTGCAGCATGACGCTCAGCGAAAAGCTTCGTGTTGCAAAGGCGCTATCTGAGCTTAACGTCGACATCATCGAAGCCGGGTTTCCTGCGGCATCGCCGGGCGACTTCGAGTCCGTCAAAACGATAGCCGAGCGTAACTTCGGACCGGTGATCTGCGGACTGGCGCGCTGTAACCCGGACGATATCCAGAAGGTTTATGACGCGGTCAGGCATGCGGACAAGCATCGCATCCATGTATTTGTCGCCACCAGTGCGATTCACCGCGAGCACAAACTCAAGATGGCCAAAGAGGAAATCATCAAGAGCGCGGTTGGTGCCATCCAGATGGCGCGCGAACTCGTCGATGATGTGGAATTCTCACCTGAAGATGCGTCCCGTACCGAGCTCGGCTATCTCGCCGAAGTTGTTTCTGCGGCAATTGAAGCCGGTGCAACGACGGTGAATATTCCGGACACGGTCGGATACACCGTACCTGCCGAATTTGATCGGCTGTTTCGTTATCTCAAGGAACATGTCGAGCGTATTGATGAGATTACGCTCAGCGTGCACTGCCACAATGACCTCGGCATGGCCGTGGCGAACAGCCTGGCTGCTGTGGGTGCCGGCGCGCGACAGATCGAGTGCACGATTAACGGCATCGGCGAACGTGCCGGCAATGCGAGCCTTGAAGAAGCGGTAATGGCGATCAAGACGCGCGCAGAGTTTTTCGATCTCGAGACCGGTATCGACACCACCCGCCTGTATCCGACCTCGCGCCTGGTGTCGAACATCACCGGCATGCATCCGCCGCGTAACAAGGCGATCGTCGGCGAAAACGCGTTTGCACACGAAGCGGGAATTCACCAGCACGGCATGCTGCAGCACGCATCGACCTATGAAATCATGCGACCGGAAGATGTCGGCCTGTCCAAGTCGAGCCTCGTACTCGGTAAGCACAGCGGCCGGCATGCGTTTCGTGACCGGGTTGTCGAACTGGGGTTTGAGCTGGACGATTTCGAGACGAATCGTGCCTTTCAGGAGTTCAAGAAACTCGCCGACAAAAAGAAAGATGTGTACGACGGCGACATCGAGGCAATCATTCTTAATGCCAGTGGCGTTACGTCAGGGCCCTACACGTTGCAATCCCTTGAGGTGCAGACGCAGACGGATCAGCCCGCCGCGGCGACTGTGCGCCTGATTGACGAATCGGGCAGCGAACTGTCGGAGTCGGCGCAAGGCGATGGACCGATTGCCGCCGCATTTCATGCACTCGAAAAGGCGACCGGCGTGGACATGATCCTGCGCAACTTCGAACTGCACAGTGCCTCGATCGGTGAAGATGCCCAGGGTGAAGTAACGGTTACCGTGGAGATAGATGGTCAGAGCTATCGCGGACGTGGTGCGAGTGTCGATATCGTCGAGGCCGGCTGCCGGGCGGGACTCGAGGTAATGAACCGCACATTGCGGCGACGCGCGCGCGGCGAGAGCCCGGCGGACAGCCAGCAGTCAACGCACGCCACTATTTAAACCGGTAACCCAGATCAGGAGCTCCAGTGAGCAGCAACAAGACGCTCTTTGAGAAAGTCTGGTCGGACCATGTCGTGGTGGAAGAAACGCCCGATACGCCGGCCGTCATCTATATCGACCTGCACATTATTCACGAAGTCACCACGCCGCAGGCATTCGCCATTCTGCGCGAGCAGGGTCTGCCGGTACGACGTCCCGACCTGACGCTGCCGACGCTCGATCATTCAACGCCGACAACGCCGGTTTCGACTTTCAAGGACCTGCTCGTCGCGGGTGAAGGTGCAGCAAACCAGGTCCGGCAGATGGAACAGAATTGCGCAGACTTCGGGCTGGATCTGCTCGGCTACGGCAGTGGTAAACGTGGCATCGTGCATGTCATTGGGCCCGAACTCGGTGCTACGCAACCGGGCAAGACCATTGTGTGCGGTGACAGCCACTCAAGCACGCATGGCGCGTTCGGCGCCCTCGCCTTCGGTATTGGTACGACCGAAGTCGGACACGTACTTGCAACGCAGTCGCTTTTGCAGCGCAAGCCAAAAACGCTGGAGGTCGAGGTATCAGGGGCCCTGCCCGCCGGCGTTACTGCAAAAGACATCATCCTTGCCGTCATCGGCAAGATCGGTGTCGACGGTGGCACAGGTCACGTCATCGAGTATCGCGGTGACGCGATAACGTCGCTTGATATGGAAGCACGCATGACGATTTGCAACATGTCGATCGAAGGCGGCGCGCGGGCCGGCATGATAGCCCCTGACGATACAACAATTGATTACCTGTATGGCCGCGAACGTGCGCCGCAGGGTGCCGACTGGGATGTTGCCGTCAAACGCTGGCGCAAGCTGAAGTCGGACGCTGCCGCGAGCTTTGACAAGCGTGTGTCACTCGACGCAACAGCGCTGCAGCCCATGGTCACGTTTGGCACCAACCCCGGCATGGTGGTCGGTATTGATGACCCGGTGCCTGCCGGAAATGACGCAAGCTTTCGCAAGGCGCTCGACTACATGCAGGTCGAATCCGGCAGGCCAATGACGGCCAACGCCGTAGACATTGTGTTTGTTGGCAGCTGTACGAACGGGCGCATTTCGGATATCGAGGAAGCCGCCGCAATCCT
>JBCAZN010000103.1:0-7694 GCA_038533035.1 Pseudomonadota bacterium | reverse complement strand
CGAGGAAGTTGGAATTCACTTTCATACGGGCGGCACCACTGGCACTCCAAAGATTGCGCAGATAAGTCATCGCAACCTGGAAAATGACTTTGAGGGATGGCACTTCGTCTGCGATCGATAGCGTTTTCTCCCAGATATCAAACTCCGAGTCGGGTCCAAGGACAACGAGAGCTTCGGTGCCTGGCGCTTCAGCATTGGATGAAACCCGCTCCAAAGGTGGCATTCCGATCCGCAAATTTGCGGACGAACTCGGCACCGCGAATGCGGACAAACTGGAGTTCGATCGGAATATCGACATCGAGGAAGTTGGAATTCACTTTCATACGGGCGGCACCACTGGCACTCCAAAGATTGCGCAGATAAGTCATCGCAACCAGGTGCACGTCGCATCAACCAAGGCGGAGCTGTTCAACCTGACTCCTGACAGCGTCGGTATCTGTGCGCTGCCTTTGTTCCACGTCAATGCGGTGTTCAATACCGGACTCAATTTCTTCGCGGCCGGCGGTCACGTCGTTTACCTCACGCCAAAAGGATTTCGTACGCGCGGACTTATCGACAACTTCTGGCGACTCATCGAAAAGTACCGGGGGACAATGTTCAACACTGTCCCGACAGTCGTGTCCGCCCTGCTGGACCGACCACTCGATGGCATTGACATCAGTTCGCTCGATTTTGTCAGTTGCGGTGCCGCACCGATATCCCGTGAAGTATTCCGCCAGTTTCAGGAAACGACGGGCGCAAACATTCTCGAAGGCTACGGCCTTACCGAGGGAACGCTGTCGAGCAGCAGCAACCCCAAAGACGGCGAAAAGCGGCTCGGGTCGATTGGACTGCGTTATCCCTACCAGCAGATGAAATGCGTGATTCTTGATGAGAACAAGCAATACGTCCGCGACTGCAATGTGGACGAAGTTGGCGTCATCGTCATCTCCGGTCCGAACGTCTTTATGGGGTACAAGCAAGCCGCCGCCAACGAAGGCCAGTTCATCGACGACTGGTTCATAACAGGCGACCTCGCCCGGCAGGATGCCGATGGCTACTTCTACCTCGTCGGGCGCGCGAAAGATCTGATCATTCGTGGCGGAAACAACATCGATCCGAAGGGTATTGAAGACACACTAACGCAGCACCCAGCTGTCGCCCTTGCCGCGGCTGTTGGCCAACCGGACGCTTACGCCGGCGAATTGCCATGCGCTTATGTTTCTGTTGCCGAAGACTACGACGGCGATGTATCTGCTTTGCCAGACGACCTGCGGGCATTCGCCAAGGAACACATCAGCGAACGAGCAGCGGCACCCGTCTACGTTGAAGTGGTCGAAACGATGCCACTGACGGCCGTCGGCAAAATCTTCAAGCCAGACCTTCAGGCTCGTGCTGTTGAACGCGTCCTCGCAATTGCCCTGGATGATGCGGGGGCGGCCGGCGAGGTATCGGCGGCAAACGATTCGCAGCGGGGAATGCTCGCGTCAGTTCTGCTACCGGCATCAGCCAACGACAAATATGTCGAGGTCGCCAAACAGGCGCTCGACCAATTCACAATCAGTTATGACATCTTGAAACAGGAAACGAAAAATGAGCAACAATGATCAGAATACACGCGTCGTACTGGCGTCACGCCCTGATGGCGCAGCTCGCGTCGAAAACCTCCGCGTGGAGTCGGCGGAGAAACCTGCAGCCGGCGACGGAGAAGTATTGCTCAGAACGATTTTTCTCTCGCTCGATCCCTTCATGTTTGGACGGATGAGCGCGTCCAAAAACTACGCCGCCTCAGTGGAGATCGATGGCGTAATGGTTGGCAACTCCGTCTGCCAAGTTGAAGAGTCCAATCATGCAGACTTCGAGGTTGGCGAGTGGGTTGTCGCACCTACAGGGTGGCAGAGTTATTTGGTCTCAAACGGCGAAGGCTTGCGCAAGCTGGGCAAAGACCCGGAAAACCCATCGTATGCGGTCGGTATTCTTGGCATGCCAGGCTTCACCGGCTACATCGGCTTGATGGAAATCGGCAAACCGAAGCAAGGAGAAACCGTTGTGATGGCAGCAGCCACCGGCCCGGTCGGCTCTACCGTCGGTCAGGTCGCGAAGATTAAGGGTTGCCGTGTCGTCGGCATCGCAGGCGGTGCTGAGAAATGCCAGCATGCAAAAGACGTTCTCGGTTTCGATGACTGCATCGATCACCGCGCAGATGATTTTGCCGAGCAACTAACAGCGGCCTGCCCCGACGGCATCGATGTTTACTTCGAAAACGTTGGCGGCAAAGTGTTTGACGCCGTCGAACCGCTGCTCAACACTGGCGCCAGAATTCCGGTTTGCGGTCTGATGTCATTCTATGGCGGTTTGGCGGGCGCCAGCGGACCGGACAGGCGACCGCAGTTCATGCGGACGGTGCTGGTAAAACAGCTGCAGATTCAAGGCTTCGTCGCGCTGCAGAACTTCGGCGAACATATGAACGATTTTCGTGGCCAGATGGCCGAATGGTTGGCCGATGACAAGGTTCAATACCGCGAAAATCGAGTACAGGGACTTGAGAACGCACCTGAGGCCTTTATCGGACTGCTACATGGTTCGAACTTCGGCAAAGTCGTCGTCGAAGTCAACGACCCGCTGCAGGTCTGACATGGAAAGACTGGGGATTCCGGGCGTCGACGAGCTGTCCGAAGAACAGAAAGCCGTCTATGACAAAGTGGTAAACGGCCCGCGCGGACGCATCGGTGGTTGCCTACAGTTCTGGCTGCACCGTCCCGAGCTTGCGGACCGCGCACAGGAACTTGGAATTTATCTGCGCTACAACACCTCGCTGCCCGCCCGACTATCGGAGCTCGCAATTCTTGTGATCGTGCGGCACTGGGGCGCCGAGTTCGAATGGATTCACGCCCCAATAGCGATCAAGGCCGGCCTGTCAGCCGAACCGGTGGCAGCGCTGAAAGAGGGACGCAAACCGATCTTTGAAAATGACGACGAGACCCTCGTCTACGAAATCACGCGCGACATTTTGCTGAACAAGCATTTGTCCGATGAGCTGTACAGACGCGGCATGGAGGCCCTGGGTCAAGACATGATGGTCGACCTTGTCGGTATCACCGGCTATTACACGATGCTCTGCATCACGATGAATACCTTTCATGTGCTGCCGGAGCCACGAGAGCCCAACTGGTCGAAAGAAGTCGGCATTGAGTGAATTGACCCAAGCAGAGATCGAATCGACAGCTCGAGCGTTCGTGGAGGCTCGTCGACGCGCTACGAAACTTGACCGCTACCCCGGTGCCGTGCCGGACACTCTTTATGAAGCGTATTGCATCCAAGATTTCGCGATTTCGCTTTGGCCCGATTCGATCGCTGGCTGGAAAGTCGGCCAGATTCGACCCGAGCACCGCGATAAGTACGGCTCGGACCGAATGCTTGGCCCGATGTTCCGTAAGCACATTCGGCAGGCGCACGAAGAACCCGAGATGCCGCTGTTCGTTGGCGCGTTTGCGGTGATCGAAGCGGAGTACATTGCAGTTGTTGGCGAGGACGTCCCGGTTGGAAAAGTCGAGTGGAGCCTCGAGGAAGCGATGTCCGTCGTCAGTGATCTTCGCATCGGCATCGAAACGGCCGGAAGCCCCCTTCCTGCGCTGAACGAGTTTGGTGCCGCTGCGGTTGTCTCCGATTTCGGTGCCCACGGCGGACTTGTCGTCGGACCCTCAATTATCGACTGGCAAGCACGGGATCTCGCTGCACTTGAGTGCAAAGCCTTCGTAAACGACGAGTTGGTCGGGACCGGAGGCGCGCGCAATCTGAACAACGGTATTGCCCGTTCAATTCAGGCAACGCTGGAGTCCACGGCGAAGCGTGGCCACGCTCTAAAAGCCGGCCACCTGATTTCGACCGGTGCGACGACGGGAGTGCACGCCGCGAAACCAGGCGATCGCGTTCGTGTCAGCTTTGGCGAGGATGGCGAAGTACGCTGCCGCATAGTTGCAGCATCACCGCAACGATGAGTATTCGTTTCATCGACCGTCGATTTTTTTCTTCAATGTTTCAAGATGCGGCGACGGTGCTTCGCCAAATACCTCGTCAATTGCAGAGCGCCAATTTTCCTCGTCGTGCCAGTTGGTAATGGCAGCCTTATATGACGGACGATGTTGCAACCGTGGCCAATACTGATTGAGTGCGGACAGGGATGCATGCCCGAAAACACTGTCAAGGCGCACATCTTCAAGGCGATGAAAACAAGCCATCATCGTGATGTCGACCATCGAAAAATCACCGAGAACATAGGGCCCACCATTGTCCTTCAACTGTTCTTCAATGCTGTTTAGCCCTTCGGCGATAAGATCGAGTGCCGCGTCCAGGATGGCAGGTGGGGCCGCCCGTTCCCCGGTTCGAAGGGACGTGAACAGCGCTCCGCGTTCTGGCAATGGATGTTTCTTGTAACGCTCGACAACGTGGTCCAGAGGTTGTCGACGTAACATATGGGCGAGCAGCGGCAGCGTAACTGTCGCTATTGCGCTCGCGAAATTTCGGCTCTCGCTGCGTTGATTTGGCAACATTCCGTGTTCAAACCAGAATTGTGCGACTTCAGCTTTTTTTGGGTCAGAGGGCCAGAGCCTTGCGCCATGGTCCGGAAAAGTTTGATCCAGATATTTGATGATTTTGTGCGCATCGAAGAGACGTTCTCCATCATGCACAAGCGTCGGGACAATGCCTTTAGGATTAATCTTCAAGTAATCCGGCGATAAATTTTGGCACTCTTGCGCGACATCGCAAATATAGATGTGGTGGGACTTATAAGGCAGCTCCTTTTCCGCCAACGCAACTCTCAATTTTTGCGAACAAAGCGATTCGCCATAAGTGTAGGCTTCCAGCCCGACACTCTGCGAGTCGCCTGGCTTCAGGTTCTGTGGCTGAACAAGCTGCTTTGGCTGTAACAATTTTGTGCATCCCTACGTGATGCGATTAAACACGCAGTCGTCAAGACGCGGCGTGCTTACCCACTTCCCACTCGACCTTGTCGAGCTTCTGGCTCGCATAGTCGAGCGGTGATTTTTCGAGCGTTGTTGCAAACGTATCGTTCCAGCGATTAAGAAAGCCCATGTAGGCAATAGCGGCAACGATGTCAATGATCTGCGCGACCGAGAAATGTTCGTGGAGATCTTCGAAATGCTTATTGGTTGTCGCATTCGGCACTTGACCTGCCGCGAACGCCAAAGCAATCGCCGCACGTTCAGCCGCGCTGTAATGCTCGCTCGTCTCAAAATTCAGAATATCGTCAACTTTCTCTGTGCTTGCCTCGTGATGCGCGGCGAGCATGGCGCTGTGTGCCTGGCAGTACCGACATCCCGCCGACAGACTTACGGCAGCGAACACCAGCATCCGCAGTTCATCCGATATCGGTTCCGGCTCGGGTTCGCCACGGTGTTTGATCGCGTAGCGAATTCGGCCAAGTATCGCCTTGAGCGGGTTGACTTTAGAGCCCTTTGAACCGCGAAACACAGCTTCGGACAACATCCCAAAGCCCGACATCAGCTCGACGTTGTGCGACATGATCATCATCGAGTTTGGAACAAAACCGCCCATGACGGTTTCGATGGTGCTCCAGACCGGCTCAAACTCGGGCAGGTCCTCGCGCTTTCTACCCAGTAGACGTTGCGTCATGTTTTTAAGCTCCGATCAGCAGCTCGAACCCGGCTGTGACGAATGCGCTTTGCCAACCGCGACTTCTCCGTTACCAATTAGAAAAGGGCCGGCCTCACGGCCGGCCCCCAAACACTTCTAGCTACCATGCATAGTTGAATTGCAGCTCCCACACACTTTCGCGGTTCGTTGAGGCGAAGTAGGCGCCATTCTGCGCCGGTACGGTCCCTGCCGTAAGCATGTAGAGCTCATCGGTTACGTTGCTACCCAGCACAGCCAACTGCCAACGCTCGTCCTTGTCGTGCAATGCAAGGCGAAGGTTGACTGTTGAGTAGGCATCCTGGACCAGGAGAGGATCCCGGTCCTGTGTCAGGAAGTATTCGTCCGAGTAGTTGATGTCGGCACCCAACACCATGTCGAAACCGCCCGACAGCGGGATGTTGTAGGCGATCATGAAATTCGCCGCTGACTCCGGTGCCTGTTCCACAGCCTCGCCGGAGATGTCCTGTACACAAAGACTACGCGGGCTCGGATTCGGCGGCGGAGCGAACGGGCTGAGCGCCATTTGTTGCGCGCTGGTGCAGGCCGCCGTTGTGAAATCCTTGTACTCGGTGCTACTCAACTGACCCGACAAACCCAGCAACAGGTTATCTGTCGCCTGCCACATCAAATCAAATTCTAGACCCGTTGCGTCAACCGCTGCGGCATTGCCAACGATAAACACCTGGTTGACGAACTGCGTCGTCTGGAAGTTTTCGTACTCCGACGAATAAAATGCGAAATTCGCGGTCATCGCGCCATCAAGCAGAACTGACTTGAGGCCTATCTCAAACGCGTCAACTGTTTCATCCTCAAACTCAAGACTCGCCTGCCGTCTGGCCTGGCCGTTGAAGCCGCCGCCTTTGAAACCTTCAGAGTAGCTGAAATACGTGCTGACGGTGTCTGAGAAGTCGTATTGCAATACCGCCATCGGCGTAAAGTCACTTTCCGTCCGTCTCTGACCAGGACCACACGGTGCGCCGAGGCCGGCAGCGTCATACTCAGGTTCCGGCTTGTCTGATAAGCAATACGGGTCAACGGTTCCATCAAAGCTGTTTGCATACTCGGCAGGCGTAGGGTTCGGGTTTCCCGGTATCGGCGTTACGCCCACGTCACCGGCCGGTGTTCGCAGCGTTCCGTCGCGATTTGTAATGAACTGATCCGACGTTTTCGTCTCATCGGTGTATCGACCACCAACGGTTATGTGGAACGCATCAGTAACGTCCCAGGTTGCTTGCGCAAACACTGCCCAGGCATCGGAATCCTGCTCGAACCCTGTTTCGCGAATTCCCGCGCGGGAAACGCCATTGATGTAGCCCTGGTAATCAACGTTTGGCAACGGAGGAATGCCAGGTGCCACTGGTGGAAGTAGGCCGAGGACTGCCGGAGCTTCCAGGAACGCCGGTGTGTTGTTCGAAAACTCAGCGTCAAACTTGTACAAACCGGCAGTCCAATTTAGGGCGCCGTCTCCCTGTGATTGCAATCGCAGCTCGTGTGAAACCTGCTCAGACTTAACATTTGCAGGGCCGATGAGGTAGCGATTTGCCGAAAAGTCCGGATCAAACTGATTGGTATCTGTAAGATCAATCAATCCGCCAACATAGGTCAGCCCAACGGCGCCAAGATCCCAGTCCGCCTGTAAGCGAATATTGTCCGACTCGGTATCGAAGAACGCGCCAATATTCGATGACTGGGTCGTGTCGAGATTGAATTCAACGTTGGGATCAAATGCTGCAAAGTATTCAGCCGATGAAACGCCAAAGATCGGGATGAACCCAGGACCACCATTGCCCGGGTCGTACGGATTTCCCGCAGGATTGAAACCGAAGAAGCCAGAGTTTGGACTCGGGTCAAGCAACAGCAACTGCTGCGACGAGCCGTCGACGTTCTTTTCCATACGCTCGTAAGTAAAAGCAAGCGTGACGTTATCCGTCACATCGCCTTCGAGCTTGAGTCGAATATTGTTGCTTTCGGTAGCGCCGCCATCCGGGCCGCCACCGGTATTCGTCATGTACGCGTCTTGTTCGAAATGCTGAATCGCC
>JBCAZN010000102.1:0-7703 GCA_038533035.1 Pseudomonadota bacterium | reverse complement strand
GGTTGTGGCAACAGGCATGCAGCACAACAATGTCTCCCGCATCCGCTTTTTTAAGCCCTGCAATCATGTCGTCGAACTGGATCGTGTGATTGTCAGTGTCGTAGTACGGGTACGCGACGAGTTCGAACCCGACACTCCCCAGCAACGGCACGTGATTTGCCCAGGTCGGTTCCGACACCCAGAGTTTGGCGTCGGGCCGGGTGCGGTACATCAGCCCGGCCGCCAGTCGCAGTGAACCCGAACCGCCGGGTGCCTGAACCGTAATCAGGCGATCGTCGTACGCATCGGTTGCAAACGTGTGTTTCTGCATCGCCGCATTAAACTCGGGCGATCCGGCCGTGCCGAGATAAGCCTTGGTCTCTTGTGTTCCGAGAATGCGATGCTCGGCCTTCTTTACGGTATTCAGGACCGGCGTACGGCCGTCCTCGGTAAAGTACACGCCGATGCCAAGGTCGATCTTTTCGGGGCGATTGTCCGCCTTGCTCTCGGCGATCAGCTTTAAGATGGCGTCGGCAGGCGCAGGTTGCAGGGATTCAAACACGAACAGTCTCCGTCGAAATCAGACTTTGCAGGCTCACAAGCCGCGCATTGTACACAGCACTCCCGCGCCCATACACAAAAACGCCGGCACAGTGGCCGGCGTTCTTTTTGTTACGTTTGCAACGTCCGTCAGGGTTTCGGTGCCCACGCCGAACACCAGCCAGCGCCAGCAACCAGCTTGCCCGGGAACAACTGGCAAGGGCGCCAGGCATCGCCTTCGTTGCCCTGGATCAGCATGCAGTTGTCGCAGGTCTGAACTTCCGCTGCCTGAACTCGCGAGGCAGGGTCTACGGTCGACGCGTCGTGTGTGTACTTGAGACCCTTCGCCATCGGATCGTCTTCCGACACTTTGGGCATACCCTCGGCCACGGCAGATTGCGGCCGGCTTGCGATGACGCCGGCAGCGGCAACGGCTGACAGCTGGATGAACTTGCGACGTGCGATTTTGCTCAACGGAGTCTCCTTGAAATTTTCCGGCGCCAGACTGCTCCGGCGGCGGCTAGTGTAACCAATCGCGGCGCATCATAGAGCACAAACCTGAACCGCGGCATAACGGGATATGCGTATGATTTTGCTGGCTTTTTGCGAACGATTCTCATTAGCGATGTAAGCCCTTGAAGCTGCGATATACTGCCGGGCCGAGCAGCGGATTCGGCCAGCCGATGAGCGCCAGCAGTCAGGAAATCAAGTTGCAGAAAGTTGCCGGCGATTGCGCAAATGCGCAGTCGGATCGCGTTGCTGTGGAAGAGCCACTGGAAATCCGGCTCGGCTTTGCGACGCCCGACGGGCGCACCGCGAAAAGCATCTCGATAACCATGCGCACGCCCGGCCATGACGAAGAACTGGCGCTCGGCTTTCTGTATACCGAGGGCATCATCACGGGTCTCGCTGACGTCAGCGAGGTTGCACACTGCGGACCGCCCGCGCCTGACACAGGCAATCACAACATTATTCGCGTCGATCTCGCCGACGGCGTCGCTGTCGATATCGGCAAACTGCAGCGCAATTTCTATACGACGTCGAGCTGTGGCGTGTGTGGCAAGTCATCGCTCGATGCGCTGCGTGTTACCGGCGCCGCGCCTATCGCCGCCGGGGGATTCAAGATCCCGGTCGAGGTGTTGACCACAATGCCCGACAAACTGCGCGACATGCAGGCGACATTTGACCAGACCGGCGGCCTGCACGCCGCCGCGGCCTTTGATTCACAAGGTGAAATCATCGTGACCCGCGAAGATGTCGGGCGCCATAATGCCGTCGACAAAGTCGCCGGCGCGCTTTATTCCGACAGCCGCTTGCCCGCCAGCGACATGGGGCTGCTGGTATCCGGCAGGGCCAGTTTCGAACTCATGCAGAAGGCGCTAATGTGCGGCATGCCGTTGCTGGCAGCGGTGAGTGCGCCGTCCAGTCTGGCGGTCAGGCTAGCCGAGGAATTTGACGTCACACTCGTCGGCTTCCTGCGCGGCGACACCTTTAATATCTACAGCGGTGGGGAGCGGGTCAGCTGATGGCTGAGACAGACCGGAATTCGATCAGCGAGATCGTTGCGTCCTACGGCGCGCGGCCGGAATTGCTGGTGCAGATTCTGCAGGCGATTGTCACGCGTTACGGCTGGGTCTCCGAAGCGTCGATCCGCCAGCTCGCGGATGAACTGAACCTGTCGCGCGCCGACGTACACGGTGTCGTTGAGTACTACCACGACTTTCGCACGCACGCGCCGGGCAAACATATCGTCAAGATATGCCAGGCCGAGGCGTGCCAGGCGATGGGCAGTCGCGAATTGACCGACTACGCGCAGAAAACGCTTGCGATGAGCCTGCACGACACCGAGAACGACATTTCACTGGAACCGGTGTATTGCCTCGGCAACTGTGCCTGTGCACCGGCCGTCATGATTAACGGCAAGACGCACGGCAAGGTCGACGCGAACCGATTCAATGCACTGCTCGACGATATGCGGGGTAGCAACTGATGGCTCGCACTCGTGTGTATGTGCCGCGCGAGACGGCAGCTGTCTCGATGGGCGCTGACGAGGTCGCGCTCGAGATTGCGCGCGTTAACAAGGCGTCCGGTAGCGACGTCGAATTGATCCGCAATGGCTCGTGGGGCGCCTCATGGCTGGAGCCGCTCGTCGAGGTTGAAGTCAACGGTGTGCGGATTGCGTACGGCAATATCGCGGTTGACGATGTGCAGGGGCTGTTCGATGCCGGTTTCCTGAGTGGCGGCGAGCACGACAAGCGCCTCGGCCCGGTCAACGAAATCGACTACCTGATCAGCCAGGACCGCTGGACGTTCTGGCGCTGCGGACTGATCAACCCGTTATCGATTGATGACTTCATCGCCCACCAGGGTTTCAAAGCGCTCGAAAAATCATTCGCGGACGGCGCCGAAGCCGTATTGCAGGCCGTCGCCGACTCCGGTTTGCGCGGCCGCGGTGGTGCCGGCTTCCCGACCGGCATCAAATGGCGCACGGTCGCTAATGCCGAAGCAGACCAGAAGTACATCACCTGCAATGCCGATGAAGGCGATTCGGGCACGTTCTCCGATCGCATTCTCATGGAAAGCGATCCGTTCGGCCTGATCGAGTCCATGGCGATCGCCGGTTTCGCCGTCGGCGCGACGAAGGGTTACATCTACCTGCGCTCGGAGTACCCGCTCGCACACAAGGTGCTGCTACGCGCAATCACGGCGGCACGCGAGTCCGGCTGGCTGGGTGAGAACATCCAGGGCTCCGGCTTCGATTTTGATATCGACCTGCACCTTGGCGCCGGCTCCTACGTGTGCGGTGAAGAAACCGCGATGTTGGAGAGCCTCGAAGGCAAGAAGGGCATTGTGCGTTACAAACCGCCCCTCCCCGCGCTCGAAGGACTGTTCGGCAAACCGACCATCGTCAACAACGTCGTGTCGCTCGCTTCGGTGCCGAACATCATTAACCTCGGCGCCGAGCGCTACGCCGGCATGGGTGTGAATCGTTCCAAGGGCACGCTCGCATTCCAGCTCGCCGGCAACGTAAAACGCGGCGGCCTGGTCGAAAAGTCGTTCGGCGTCACGCTCCGCGAGCTGATTGAAGAGTACGGTGGCGGTACGGCCAGTGGCCGTCCGGTCAAAGCCGTGCAGGTGGGCGGCCCGCTCGGCGCCTACATACCGGAAGAGGAGCTCGATGTCGCGCTGGACTACGAAGCCTTCATCGAGATCGGCGCAATGATTGGCCACGGCGGCATTGTCGTCTTCGACGACACGGCCAACATGGCACAACTGGCACGGTTCGCAATGGAGTTCTGTGCCATCGAATCGTGCGGAAAATGTACGCCATGTCGCATTGGTTCAACGCGCGGCATGGAAACCATCGATAAGATAATTAATGGGCAGGAACGGGAAGAAAACTACGACCTTCTGGTCGAATTGTGCGACACGATGGAAGGCGCGTCGTTATGTGCAATGGGCGGAATGACCCCCTATCCCGTTAGATCTGTTCTAAAATACTTCGCAGAGGACTTTGCTCCTTCTGCCGGAGCGCAAAGATGAACAAAACACGCCAGCGAGACCTCGGCACGCCAGTCAGCACGGCGTCTGGGACGGTTCGCGTCGAAATTGACGGCTTGCCGGCCACGGTCAAGGCCGGCTCGACGATCATGCGCGCCGCGCGCGAATCCGGCGTCGATATCCCGAAACTGTGCGCCACGGACAGCCTGAAGCCATTCGGCTCCTGCCGCATGTGTGTCGTCGAGGTCGAGGGACGCAAGGGCTACCCGGCGTCGTGTCATACGCCCGTCGAAGACGGCATGCAGATCCGCACCCAGACCGATGCGCTCGCGAAACTGCGCCGCAACGTCATGGAGCTGTACATTTCGGATCATCCGCTCGATTGCCTGACCTGCTCGGCTAATGGCGATTGCGAACTGCAGGACATGGCGGGTGCCGTTGGCCTGCGCGACGTGCGCTACGGTTTCGATGGCGCGAATCATCTCGATGCGCCAGTCGATGCCTCTAATCCGTATTTCCAGTTCGATGCCTCGAAGTGCATCGTCTGTTCGCGTTGCGTGCGTGCCTGCGACGAAGTCCAGGGTACGTTCGCACTGACCATCCAGGGTCGCGGCTTCGAGTCGAAAGTGTCGGCCGGCATCGGCGAAGACTTCCTCGATTCCGAATGCGTTTCGTGTGGCGCCTGCGTACAGGCCTGCCCGACCGCGACGCTCATGGAAAAGAGCATTGTCGATCACGGCATGCCGGACCATAAAGTTATTACGACCTGCGCGTACTGCGGTGTTGGTTGCTCGTTCCAGGCCGAAATGAAAGGCGACCAGGTCGTGCGCATGACGCCGTGGAAAGACGGCGAGGCCAATCACGGTCACTCGTGCGTGAAGGGCCGCTTCGCCTGGGGCTATGCATCGCATCGCGACCGCATCATGAAGCCCATGATTCGCGACAACACGGATGACCCGTGGCGCGAAGTCGAGTGGGACGAAGCCATTCAGTACACCGCGAAACGCTTCCTCGAGATCCAGGAACAGTACGGTCGCAAGTCGATCGGTGGCATCACCTCATCGCGCACCACTAACGAAGAAGTGTACGTCGTGCAAAAACTGGTGCGCGCCGGCTTCAAAAACAACAACGTCGATACCTGCGCCCGCGTTTGTCATTCGCCGACGGGCTACGGACTCAAGACAACGCTCGGTACGTCAGCCGGCACGCAGCCCTTCGACAGTGTCATGGACACCGACGTCATTTTGCTGATCGGCGCCAACCCGACGGCCGCGCACCCGGTATTTGCTTCGCAGATGAAACGCCGACTGCGCGAAGGTGCGAAGCTGATCGTCGTCGACCCGCGCAAAATCGGCCTCGTGCGCTCGCCGCACATTGAAGCCGAGCACCACGTCACCCTGTCGCCGGGTACCAACGTGCCGGTGATCAATGCGCTTGCGCACACGATCGTCAAGGAAGGACTGGTCGACGAGCAGTACGTCAAAGAACGCTGCGACCTTGAGTCGTTCGAGGCGTGGAAAGACATGATCCTCAAGCCGGAGAATTCGCCCGAGGAAGTAGCGAAGGTCGCCGGTGTTGATGCACAAACGCTGATTGATGCCGCACGGCTGTTTGGGTCGGCAAACAATGGCTCGATTTACTACGGCCTGGGCGTCACCGAACACAGCCAGGGCTCGACGATGGTCATGGGCATGGCAAACCTCGCAATGGCAACCGGCAACATCGGTCGCTCGGGCGTCGGTGTTAACCCGCTGCGCGGTCAGAACAATGTGCAGGGTGCTTGCGACATGGGCTCGTTCCCGCACGAACTTGCGGGCTATCGCCATATATCAGGCGAGGAAGTCCGGACTGAGTTCGAAAATCACTGGGGCGTCACGATCGACCCGGAGCCCGGCTACCGTATTCCGAACATGTTCGACGCGGCCTGCGCCGGCGAGTACAAGGGCATGTACATCCAGGGCGAGGACCTTGCCCAGTCCGACCCGAATACACACCACGTCGAAGCTGCATTCAGCAGCATGGAATGCGTGGTCGTCCAGGACCTGTTCCTGAACGAAACCGCGAAGTTCGCACACGTGTTCCTGCCCGGCACATCGTTCCTCGAGAAAGACGGCACATTTATTAACGCCGAACGCCGTATCAATCGCGTCCGTCCGGTGATGCCGCCGCAGCAGGGCAAGGACGAGTGGCGCATTACGCAGGAAATCGCGCAGGCGATGGGCTACAACATGAACTACTCATCAGCCGCCGAGATCATGGACGAGGTCGCCGAGCTGACGCCGACTTTCCGCAACGTCAGTTTCAAGTTCCTCGACGAGGTCGGCAGTGTGCAGTGGCCGTGCAACGACGATGCGCCGATGGGCACGCCGGTTATGCATATCGACCAGTTTGTTCGCGGCAAGGGCCTGTTCGTCGAAACCGATTACGAGCCGACGGAAGAGCGCACCAATCGCAAGTTCCCGCTGTTGCTGACGACCGGCCGCATACTGTCGCAGTACAACGTCGGCGCACAGACGCGCCGCACCGAGAACAACACGTGGTATCCCGAGGATATTCTCGAGGTGCACCCGGCCGATGCCGAAATGCGCGGCATTCAGGACGGCAAGCTTGTGTCATTGGCGAGCCGCAAGGGCGACATTACGCTGCGAGCGAAAATTACGGAGCGCGTCAAACCCGGCGTCGTCTACACGACCTTCCACAACCCGGAAACGGGTGCCAACGTGATCACCACAGAGTACAGTGACTGGGCGACCAATTGCCCCGAGTACAAAGTAACGGCGGTGCAGATTGCGCCCGCCGAACACCGCTCGGCGTGGCAGGAAGCGTTCGCAGAACGCGCGAAAAAACAGGGCCGGATTGCCGAGACGACGTAACATTCTGAAGGCGGCTTCTCACTGGCTTCTTTGAGGTATCATGCCTCGTATCTGAGCGCCCGGAAAAACAATAAATGTCGCTTCTAGAAGAGCTCAAGCGCCGCAACGTCGTCCGTGTCGGATTTGCGTACACCGTTATCTCATGGCTTCTTGCCCAGGTCGCTGAGTTCGCATTCGAAGCATTCGGCGCGCCGGAGTGGGCGCTGAAAACGCTCATTATCGTTCTGCTACTCGGATTACCCCTGGTTCTGATTTTTGCCTGGGCGTTCGAAATGACGCCCGAGGGTTTGAAGCTCGAAAAAGACGTTAATCGCGACCAGTCAATTACGCCGCAAACGGGCAAGAAGCTCGAGCGTGTGACTATTGCGGGCCTGGTGCTCGTCATTGTCGTCATCATCGCCGAGCGTTACGTCTCGGCCCCCGCACCGGTCGACGACAGCAACGCAGTCGCCACGCAACAGCAAGCGGTAGCAGATGTCGGAATCGACGATAAATCTATTGCTGTATTGCCATTTGTCTCCATGACTGCGTCGCAAGAAGACGAGTTCTTTGCGGACGGCTTGTCCGAGGAGTTGCTGAATGTGCTTGCCAAAATCGATGGACTCAAGGTTGCCGGCAGAACCTCGGCCTTTTACTACAAGGGAAAAAATGAGGACCTACGCCAAATTGCCGAGTCTCTTGGTGTCGCACACATACTGGAGGGCAGCGTCAGGCGTTCCGGCAACCAGATCCGGGTAACCGCGCAGCTGATCAAGGCCGACGATGGATTTCATCTCTGGTCCAATACGTACGATCGCGCGGACGGCAACA
>JBCAZN010000101.1:0-7731 GCA_038533035.1 Pseudomonadota bacterium | reverse complement strand
CGGCCATTGTACTGGCGCCGAACAAGACGCTCGCGGCGCAGCTTTATGGGGAAATGCGTGAGTTTTTTCCGCGTAACTCGGTCGAGTACTTTGTCAGCTACTACGACTACTACCAGCCTGAGGCGTATGTGCCGAGTTCGGACACTTATATTGAAAAGGACGCGTCGGTAAACCAGCACATCGAACAGATGCGCCTGTCCGCGACCAAGGCGCTGATCGAGCGTCCGGATACGATCATCGTCGCTACCGTATCGGCAATCTACGGGCTCGGGGATCCGGAATCCTATTTCAGCATGGTGCTGCACCTGGTGCGCGGCGATCGCATCGACCAGCGCAAGCTGCTTAGGCGGCTCGCCGAACTGCAGTACACGCGTAACGAGTTGGATCTGTCGCAGGGCACCTATCGGGTGCGCGGCGACGTCATCGACGTGTTTCCGGCCGAGTCGGACCGGGACGCGGTGCGCATCGAACTGTTCGATGATGAAATCGAGTCGTTGTCCTACTTCGATCCGCTGACCGGTGAAGTGGTGCGTCGTGTTGCACGCCTGACGATCTTCCCGAAGACCCATTACGTCACGCCCCGCGAAGTCCTGCTGGAGGCCTGTGAACACATCAAGGTCGAGTTGAAAGATCGCCTGAAGTATCTTCGTGAGAAGGAAAAATTGCTGGAAGCTCAACGACTTGAGCAGAGAACCTTATTTGATTTAGAGATGATAAAGGAACTCGGTTACTGCACCGGAATCGAGAACTATTCCCGCTATTTGTCGGGCAGGCCGCCGGGCGAACCGCCGCCATGCCTGTTTGATTATGTGCCGGACAACGCGTTGCTGATCATTGACGAAAGCCACGTCACAGTGCCGCAGCTGGGCGGCATGTATAAAGGCGACCGTTCGCGTAAGGAGACGCTGGTCGAATACGGTTTCAGGCTGCCTTCGGCGCTCGATAACCGACCATTGCGATTCGATGAGTTCGAAAGTATGTCTCCACAAACCATCTACGTCAGCGCGACACCCGGCAATTACGAGAAAGAACACACTGATAACACGGTGGAACAGCTTGTGCGCCCGACGGGTCTGATCGATCCAGAGGTCGAGGTACGGCCGGCGCAGGCCCAGGTCGACGATGTGTTGTCGGAAATTCACAAGCGCGTTGCGGGTGACGAGCGGGTGCTGATCACCACGCTGACGAAACGGATGGCTGAGGACCTGACGGACTACCTGCAGGATCACAATGTGCGTGTTCGCTATCTGCACTCCGATATCGGCACGGTGGAACGTACGGAGATTATCCGCGATTTGCGACTTGGCGCTTTTGACGTGCTGGTGGGCATCAACCTGCTGCGCGAGGGTCTCGATATGCCCGAGGTATCGCTGGTCGCGATACTGGACGCCGACAAGGAGGGATTCCTGAGGTCGGATCGCTCCCTCATCCAGACCGTGGGCAGAGCTGCACGCAATGTGCACGGTAAGGCGATCCTGTATGCCGACCAGATGACCGGCTCGATGGAACGAGCAATCGAGGAGACCAATCGACGCCGCGAGCGGCAGCTCGCCCACAATGCCAAGTACGGCATCGAACCCGAATCCATCGTCAAAAAGGTCGCCGACGTCATGGAAACCGCGTATCCGGCACCGAACTCGGGCAAGCGCCGGGTTGCGGACAAGGGCTCGCCTTATGAAGTGCTGACGCCTGAGCAGATGATGAAGAAGGCAACGAAGCTCGAGAAGCAGATGCTCAAGCATGCTCGTGACCTCGAATTCGAGGAAGCGGCACGCCTGAGAGACGAAATCCAGGCACTGCGAGCCGAGAGTTTCGGCGTCAAAGACCGAAAAGCCGTCTAAACCCGGAAACCCGGTGTCAGTGACCTAGTTTTCTAAACCTGGTGTCAGTGACCTAGTTTTTTTCGAAAAACTAGGTCACTGACACCGGGTTTTTGGTTGCAGTTGGTCGGGGGCTTGAGTACATTACGCCTCCGCCGAGGCCGTGGCCCGGCGCGTGGATCTGAAAGGGCGATTAGCTCAGGGGTAGAGCGCTATCTTGACATGGTAGAGGTCCCAGGTTCGAAACCCGGATCGCCCACCAGATTCCCCTCCAGCAACCCGGCAAAAAGCATCTGATTTTTTTGGAAAAATTGGTGTTTTCGTGGTTGTATCCTGTGTGTTGGCTATATAGAATCGCGTTCCCGCACTAAAGGTGCCGCGTCGGCGTGGGCCTGTGTGTGGGAAGTACTTGTTTTCTGGAGGATTTTGGTATCGCAGTTACGAAGCGCGTAAAGCGCAATGAAGAGATCGAGGCCACCGAGGTCCGGGTAATCGGATCAGACGGTGAGCAGGCGGGAGTTATGGGTCTTTCCGCCGCCATTTCGCTGGCGAAGGACGAGGGTTTGGACCTCGTAGAAGTATCGCCGATGGCCGATCCGCCCGTTTGCCGAATCATGGATTTCGGCAAATATTTGTTCGAGCAGAACAAAAAGAACCAGGCTGCGAAACGGAAACAGAAACAAGTACACGTAAAAGAGATTAAGTTTCGTCCGGGAACGGACGAAGGGGACTACCAGATCAAGCTTCGCAAATTGACGGAGTTTCTGGAGGACGGTGACAAGACCAAAGTCACATTGAGATTCCGCGGTCGGGAGATGGCACACAAGGAATTGGGTGCGCAGCTTCTGGCCAGGGTCAGAGATGACCTGGAGGAGTACGGTTCAGTTGAGCAGATGCCGCAGATGGAAGGCCGGCAGATGGTCATGGTGATAGCGCCTAAAAAGCACTAGCAACAAACGCTGTTCCGATAAAAAGCGAGTAACGGTCCTGCGGGACCATTAATCCGCCTGCCGCGGCCACTATAGGCACGTTGTAAGGCTAAAAAGGAAAGACACAATGTCGAAGATGAAGACCAACCGGGGCGCGGCCAAGCGCTTCAGTAAGACGGGCAAGGGTGGCTACAAGCGCTCCCAATCCCACCTCAATCACATTCTTACGAAGAAGAAGTCCAAGCGTAAACGCCAGCTCGGCACGACCCAGCAGGTCGCGGATGCCGATGTGAAGGCCGTCAAGCGCATGCTTCCCTACAGCTAAGAGGAGATTGAGAAATGGCACGAGTAAAAAGTGGCGTAACCGCCAAAGCACGTCATAAGAAAGTCCTCGGTAAAGCGAAGGGCTATTACGGCGCGCGTAGTAAATTGTTCAAGACCGCCAAGCAGGCTGTCATCAAGGCTGGCCAGTACGCATATCGCGACCGTCGCCAGCGCAAGCGCCAGTTCCGCGCACTGTGGATAACGCGCATCAATGCTGCGGCGCGCCTGCACGGCCTGTCCTACAGCCGCCTGATTAATGGCCTGAACAAGGCCGATATCCAGGTTGATCGTAAGGTCCTGGCTGACATCGCCGTCCACGATCCGGAAGGATTTGGCGCTATTGCCGAAGCCGCGAAGGCGGGCCTCGAGCAGCAGGCACCCGCCAGCTAAGATATCTTGAAAGGGTTGGCAACCGTTGCCGACCCTTTCGGAATCTTTGACATGCAGGGACTGAGCGATCTCATCGAACAGGCCGCGTCACAAATAGACGCCGCCAATGATCTTGCCGCACTCGACGCGGTACGGGTCGCCTATCTCGGCAAGAAAGGCGAAATCACGGCTCGGTTGAAAACGCTGGGTCAATTGCCGGCCGAAGAACGTTCATCAGCCGGGCAGGCGATCAACCAGGCCAAGCAGGATGTACAGAGTCGCCTTAACGCGCGACGCGAGGCCCTCGAAAACGCCGCGCTCGAAGAGAAACTCGCGGCGGACGCCGTTGATGTAACGTTGCCGGGGCGCGGTACGGCTATCGGTGGCCGGCATCCGGTGTCACGTGCGAAAGCCCGTATTGAACGTATTTTCACCAATGCCGGCTTCGGCGTGCGGTCCGGGCCCGAAATCGAAGACGATTTCCATAATTTTACGGCACTGAATATTCCGGATAACCATCCGGCACGTGCCATGCACGATACCTTCTATTTTCCTGACGGCAGCCTGCTGAGGACACATACGTCACCTGTGCAGATTCGTTCGCTCGTCAAGGAAGGCGTGCCGATTCGAATTATTGCGCCGGGCCGCGTCTACCGCTGCGATTCGGACCAGACGCACACCCCGATGTTCCACCAGGTTGAAGGCCTGGTTGTCGACGAAAACATTTCATTCGCAAATTTAAAAGCGGTATTGCACCAGTTCGTTGAGGCGTTCTTTGAGCGCAAGGCCGAGCTGCGTTTCCGGCCGTCTTATTTTCCGTTCACTGAGCCGTCTGCGGAAGTGGATGTGGAGTGGGGCGAAGGGAAATGGCTTGAGATTCTCGGTTGCGGCATGGTGCACCCGAATGTGCTCGAGGCCGCCGGAATCGATGCGGAAAAGTACACCGGGTACGCGTTTGGCATGGGCATCGAGCGCCTCGCAATGCTGCGCTACAACGTAACGGACTTGAGGACGTTCTTCGAGAACGATCTTCGATTCCTCGCCCAGTTCAGGTAGACGCTAATGAAGATTGCAGAATCCTGGTTGCGCGAATGGGTAAACCCCGAGCTGGATACCGAGGCACTGGCACACCAGCTGACAATGCTGGGGCACGAAGTCGATGGTGTTGAAGTGGAAGGCGAGAGCCTGGCCGACGTTGTTATCGCTCAGGTTGTAGCTACTGAAAAGCACCCGGATGCCGACAAGCTGACGCTTTGTAAAGTTGACGACGGTAGTGGCGACATCGTTGACGTCGTGTGTGGTGCCCCCAACGTGGTCGAGGGTATGAAAACGCCGTTTGCGAAACCCGGCGTCAAGCTGCCGAACGGACTGAAGCTGCGCAAGGCAAAGATTCGTGGCGTAGTGTCTAACGGCATGTTGTGCTCGGCGGTCGAACTGGGCCTCGGCGACGAGTCCGACGGCATTATGCATTTGGCTGAAGATGCGCAAGCCGGTCAATCCCTCGTCGATTACCTGGCGCTTCCGGATGCCGTAATTGACCTCGACTTGACGCCGAACCGCGGAGACTGTTTCAGCGTACTCGGTATTGCACGCGATGTGTCAGCGCTAACCGGTTCTGAACTCAAAGATGCATCCGTTACGTCGGTTGCCGCCGATAGCGACGAGGTATACCCGGTGGAGTTGGTCGAGCCGGCTGGCTGCCCGCGATTTGCCGGACGCCTTGTGCGCGGCATCGATTCGGCAGCCGTTTCGCCGGTCTGGATGACTGAAAGACTGCGCCGCGCCGGGCTGCGAGCAATCTCTCCGGTGGTGGATATCACGAATTACGTCATGCTGGAGCTCGGCCAGCCGCTGCATGCTTATGATGCGGCGAAGTTGCAGGGCCCGATCCGGCCTCGGCTCGCCAAAAAGGGCGAAAAAGTAACGCTGCTGGATGACAACACGGTTGAGCTCGGCAGTGACACGATGATTATCACCGATGACAGCGGTCCGATCGGTATTGCCGGCATGATGGGCGGGTTGAGTACCGCCGTATCTGATGCAACGGTCGACGTCTTCTTCGAGGGCGCTTTCTGGCCGCAGGACTTCATGGCCGGTCGTGCACGTGCATACGGAATGCACACAGATGCATCCATGCGATTCGAGCGTGGCGTCGATCCGGGCGGGCAGGCACGAGCCGTTGATCGTGCTACACAGCTACTGGTGGAAATTGCCGGTGGGAAAGCCGGGCCGCTTAGCGATCATGTGGTCGAAAAGTATCTACCAACCCGAACCGAAATTGCGCTGCGCAAGTCGCGACTTGCCCGATTACTCGGAACCGACGTTGACGCGGGTGAAGTCACCCGTATTCTGACTGGCTTACAGATGTCGGTCACGGAAAACGACGCCGGCTGGACGGTCGTCGCGCCCTCACACCGCTTCGATATCGCGATCGAAGAGGACCTGATCGAGGAGATCGCGCGCATTCATGGCTACGATGCGATACCGGAGGCTACTGCGTTTGCCCAAACACCGCTCGAGAGTGTGACTGAGTCTAAAACCGACCTGGAGCTCGCTGCGGCGACGCTGATTGCGCGCGACTACCAGGAGGTTATTACCTACAGTTTCATCGACGCTGATGCCAACAAAATGTTTACGGGCAATGACTCGGACCTGGTGCTCAGTAACCCTATCTCATCCGAAATGTCGGTGATGCGTGCGTCGCTTTGGCCGGGCATGGTTGCTGCTGCTTCCGCCAACAATGCAAGGCAACAGGATCGCGTTCGAATTTTTGAGGCGAGCAAGTCGTACCACGGCAAACTGGGCAAGCATTTTGAAGTCGAACGCATTGCCGGATTGGCAACGGGATCCGTTACTCCGGAGCAATGGGCGAGCCGTTCAGAAAGCGTTGATTTCTTTGATGTTAAGGCGGACGTTGAGGCACTGATTTCGCTGTCATGCGTTGCCGGTGAGACTACCTTTGAAGCTGCATCGCATCCAGCATTGCAGCCCGGTCAGTCGGCGAACGTCTTGCGAGACGGCAACGTCATTGGCGTACTCGGTAAACTTCATCCACGTATCGCAAAACATTACGATCTGAAACGCGCTGTGTTCGTGTTTGAATTCGACGCCGAAAAACTTCTCGCATCAAATGCACCGAGTGCGGAAATCGTTTCTAAATTTCCGGCGATCCGACGTGATATTGCTGTCGTAGTTGATGACAAAATTACGGCCGACGATCTCGTTCGCGCCGTCGCCGCAACGAATCCGAAGTTGATTCGGGATGTCAGAATTTTTGACATTTACAAGGGCGAAAGAATAGAAGCAGGGCGAAAAAGCGTCGCAATAGGCTTGATTTTGCAGGAAACATCGCGCACCCTTACTGACGAAGATGCAGACGGTGCAATGGCCGCTGCAGTGAAGAAATTAGAAGATCAATTCGCAGCAGTTCTACGAGACTAATTCAATGGCACTCACCAAAGCAGACATGGCCGAATCGCTGTTCAACGAGCTGGGTCTGAACAAGCGTGAGGCACGTGAATTGGTCGACATGTTTTATGAGGAGCTGCGCGCATCACTTGCAGTTGGGGAGCAGGTCAAGTTGTCGGGGTTCGGTAACTTTGATCTTCGGGATAAAAAAGAACGTCCGGGCCGGAATCCCAAGACCGGTGAAGAGATACCGATCAGCGCACGCCGCGTTGTGACGTTCCGCCCAGGACAAAAACTAAAGGCCCGAGTGGAAGCATATGCTGGAACCGGGGAATAACGACGAACTACCTCCAATACCTGGGAAGCGCTACTTCACAATTGGTGAAGTCAGCGATCTTTGCGCTGTTAAGCCGCATGTACTCAGGTATTGGGAGCAGGAGTTTCCTCAACTAAAGCCTGTAAAGCGCCGTGGTAACCGCCGTTACTACCAGCGTCAGGACGTGTTGATCATCCGCCAGATTCGGAGCCTTCTGTATGACGAAGGTTTCACAATCGGTGGCGCTCGCCAGCGTCTGACCGGTGACGATGCAAAGTCTGACGTCACGCAAAGTCAGCAAATTATCAAGCAGATACGTATGGAACTTGAACAAGTTCTCAAGATCCTACGCCGCTAAAACTCTTCTTCCCAATATTGTTCACGGCAAGTATCATTGCCGCGCTCTCTCGTTGAGAGGCATTCGGTCGGGGCGTAGCGCAGCCTGGTAGCGCACCACACTGGGGGTGTGGTGGTCACAGGTTCAAATCCTGTCGTCCCGACCAATCAATAAAAAAGGCCACCCATCGGGTGGCCTATTTTATTGATGGCCCGAAGGGCCGGCTTT
>JBCAZN010000100.1:0-7781 GCA_038533035.1 Pseudomonadota bacterium | reverse complement strand
GTTCATCGAAACCTCAGAGTTTTCAAATGTGAGGTTTCGATGAACTCCACTAGAAAAGACTACCCCAATGGGGTATACAATGCAAGTTCAGTTTTGTCCCAATGAAAGTCATACGATCCTATAGAATCATGCGCATACGCAGCAGTAGGCTGAATTCTATGGGACAGGAGTCTTGCCTGAGGATTTGTTCTTGGGGAGGTTATCGAGAAACGAGTTGTTGGCTACGAACCAGGCGGTCGGGAGTTCGAATCTCTCCGGGCGCGCCTAAGATCCGGGTCGCCGTTCAACCTGGCGCTTGGTTGGCTGCTTGAAAGAGTATTTTAATTTACCGCCAGTCTTGGCAAGCAAGCCAACCAGATAATTGGAGCAGAATTCGGGCGCATGCCATCATTTGGTCGCCTCGCTCAAATCTTTTCCGTTGAGCAGCCAGCTCAGGTTGAAGGTCGCCACATAGACTGCCTCGTTTGGCTTTTTTTCCCCGCCCTCGTAATGCAGGTAGATTTTTCCTTCGCTTGGAGTGCCTGCACGGCCGACGCCGAGGTTCGAGTAGCCACTGGGTCCGTCGTAGACGAGCCGCTTGACCGGCCACGTCTCGCCTCCGTCGAAGCTAGCCCAGACGGTGATTTTCTCCCGCCCTTCGGTGGTGGAAGCGCCGACGTGCTCGGGCATGATACCCGCATCCGAATCAAGATTGCTGTAGAGCAGGACGTCGACACCGTCGATCGGCAGCCGGATCAGCCCGCCCATGCAGCCGTAGGACGTTCCGCGGATGCCATCGGGCAGCACATCGCTTTCGAAAGGTTCGAGCCAATGTTCGCCACCATCGTAGCTCCAGCCGAAGAAGCGGTTGTTTCTGCTCATATGCTCCCGCGAACTGTACAGGATGCGTCCGTCAGAAAGCTCCGCCAGTGCGGCCTCACCCGAGCCGAGCACAGGGAATGGGGCACTGACCTGCCACGTCGCGCCGTCGTCGTCACTGAAAACAGCGGCATTGTAGTGGTAGGGGCGCCATTCGACATCGTTTGAGTTCGTCGGCCCCATGACCCGTGTCGACACAAGCAAGCGGCCTTTCTTCTGGCCATAGCGCAGGGTGATTCCGGGCTGGAATGCGCTCACGACCAAAGGCACGCCGTCCGGCGAGCCGTGGCCGAACTTGTTCGGGGCAATCTTGATCGATTCGCGTGCCCAGGTGCGCCCGTGATCGCGGCTCTTCCACAGGTAGCCCTTGTCGGCGCGAACGTAGAGCACGTCGCCGTTGTTTTCGTTGATCACGACCTTCCCGCGGGCGTCTGGGCTGATCTCCCGCGACGCGCCCCACGTGGCGCCACCGTCGGCGCTTTCGCGGAGCATTTTGCCATGGAACGCTAGTACCGTGCCGATGCGGGTTGTGACAATGTCCCGGCCTCCCCTCCCGTCGAAGAGCTTATGGATGACCAGCGACGGCTCGCCCAAAAATGCTTTCAACGCCTTGGACGAAGCCAGCGTGGCATCCGGGGTTGGTTTGGAATCGGGAACTGGTTTGACGGTTGCGTCGGCGGCTTGCACCGTGGCCACCGATGACATGGTGCCGAGCAGCGCCAGGCAAGCGATATGGCGTAGGTTTGGTTTCATCCGACATCCCGCAATGGATGCCCGTGGCCACCACGGGCAGGTCGCGAAGCATTGTAGAAACACACGCTGACGGGTTCAAGACGGATTCTTCTGTCATGGCCGCTCCTTAGCCCGCCGTGCCACGGAGAAAAGTCAGTCACTTTGCGGTGACTGGCTTTTTCTTTGTGTGCCCAGAATGGGGAATAACGTAGCTCGATTAAGTGGTTCAAGCGCCTAGCCGTTGTTCAACCTGCTTCTTCGTTGGCTGCCTGAATGAATAGCGTAGCTGACCACCGGTCTTTGCGAGCAAGCCAACCAGAAAATCCGAAGATATCTCCTCGACCTTTCCGCGCATGATATTGCTGACTTTTGGTTGAGACGTACCGAAGAACTTTGCAGCTCGTACCTGGTTCAGTCCATTTTTCTCGATGAACTTTCGAACCTCTGCCATCAAATATGCACGCAAGGCCAAGTCTGCCGACTCCGCTGGGTCGAAGCCGAGGTCCTCAAACACATTTCCTTTCGTAATCTTTCTCATCACCATCACTTAGTCCTTTCGTCGCAACTCTCGGAGTCTCGACTTACCCAACTCGATATCAGACTTCCGCGTTTTCTGCGTCTTCTTTTGGAATGCATGCAGTACATGAATCTCATCTCGTCTACGGACCACGTAGAAGACCCTGAACGCGCCGCTCCGATCCTTGATCCGAACCTCCCAAACGCCGCGGCCGACACTGGCGAATGGCTTGCTGTGTACAGGCTTTTCGCCTAGTTGTAGCAAATAGAGTTCACTGCCAATGTTTACACGGACCGCCCGCGGAAATTTTCTAATTACATCCAGAGAATCACCGTGCCAGTGAATGTACTTAAGCGGCTTATCCGTCATCGACAGAATATATTGAATTCAGTATAATTATCAAGCGAGTATATGCCTATTTTCATATTGCACATATTGTCCCGTTGGAGGCTCCAAGTACGATACAAATCAGGGGGTTACGTAGTGAAATGGAGGATTCTACGGGTCGGATGAGAAACGTAACTAACCGAATTCATTAAGAAAAACGGTTATACGTGTTCTGGCTACGAACCAGGCGGTCGGAGGATTGAATCCTTCCGGGCGCGCCATTCCGATTAAGGGTTTACAGTTCTTCTGTAGACCCTTTTTCTTTATGAACGTAGCGAAACCGTAGCGATTCGATCCGCAATTTCAGACTAGCCCGTACCACGTGCCACGACCTTTGCCGTGCCGTGTCAGGTGACCGGCGCGGGTCAATGCGCTTAGATGATCCTTGATCGTATTGCGGTTGGCACCGATCAACTTTGCTGCTTCGGCAACCGTTATCCGTCCGCGTTCTCGCGTCAGTTCGAGGACCCGTACCGAGAGGTCAGGGAGGTCACCGAGTACAAGGCGCTCGCGCTCGATCGTCTTTTGAAGACGCGCTTTTTGTTGCGCGAGCGTATTCAGGAAGAAATCGAGCCAATGGTTCCATTCCGGAGCTTCATTTCTGATCGTAACCTGCGTGCGGCGCAGCGCCAGGTAATAAGAATCCTTGTTCTGCTCGATGATACTTTCGAGTGAGCTGTAGGGGACATAGTCGTATCCGGCACGTAGCAAGAGCAGCGTTGTCAGGACACGCGAAAGTCGCCCGTTGCCGTCCTGGAACGGATGGATGGCAAGGAACACCACGACAAAGATCGCAATGACGATTAGCTTGTGCAGTTCGCCGCTTTCAAGATTGTCGTTCGCCCACTGCACAAGTTCGCCCATCAGGCGCTGCGTATCGAACGGCGATGCCGTCTCGAACACAATGCCGATGCTCTCACCGTCCGGGCCGATGGCCTCGACATGATTGTTGTTTGTCTTGTACTCGCCTCGGTGGCGCTCGTCTTTGGATGAGTACTGAAGTAACTCACGGTGAAGCTGCTTGAGGTGATTTTCCGTTAGCGTGATCTCGCTGTCGCTCTCGAAGATCATTTTCATGGCAGCGGCGTAACCGGCAACTTCCTCTTCATCACGACTTGAGAAAGCCTTGATCTCGATACCGGAAAGCAGCTGTTCGACTTCCCGGTCCGAGAGCTTTGCGCCCTCAATACGCGTTGATGAGCCAATGCTTTCAATCGTGGCGACCCGGCGCAGCGCATTCAGGCGCTCCGGGGGAATTCGCCCGATCGCTGCCCACGCGCCCTTGAACTCATCGATCTCAGCGACGAGCTTTAGCGTTTTCTGCGTGATACTCAGCGCGTGTGTGCGGATGCCATCCATTTACACCTCCAATACCATCCATTTATGGTGGCATGATTCCCTCCAATTGTCCATCCAATTCCATCCAATTGACCTATCAACGGGAGCGACAGCCGGCGATGTTCGCTTTCTGTCACGTTGCTGTAACGAGTCTTTCACACAAAGTATCGAGCATAGCGGGCCATGCGAATCGCAATTGCGACAGACGCTTGGGAACCGCAGGTCAACGGCGGCTCACCCCGGCGCTCCGCGGAAAGCCGCAACTGGCGGAGATCGACTGAGCAGTTCGTCTCTCACCTGGCACCCAGGAACACGCAAGAGTGCAGCTCGACCGAGCATTAGCCGACCTTACGTTCGCCGAGCGGCTTAACTTCCTGCTCACGAACAGAATCCCGAGACGGGCGGCAACCCGCTTCATGGGATGGTTCAGCAAGATCGAAAATCCGCTGGTGCGAAGCATCTCGATCGGAGCGTGGAAGTTGTTCGTCGACGACCTGCGCCTGCACGAGGCAAAGAAATCGACGTTCAACAGTCTGCACGACTGCTTCGTGCGCGAATTGAAGTCGGGCGCCCGCCCCATCGAACCGGACCCCGATATCCTGGTCAGCCCTTGCGATGCGGTGGTCGGGGAGTTCGGGGTAATCGACGAGCAGCAAGTGCTCCAGGCCAAGGGCTTTCCCTACTCGATTGCGGAGCTGCTCAGCGACGCCAAACTTGCGGAGCGCTATCGGAACGGCCGTTTCGTCACGCTGCGCCTCAAGTCGAGCATGTATCACCATTTTCATGCGCCCTGCGCATCGCGCGTACGCGAACTCCGATACATATCCGGCGATACCTGGAACGTGAACCCGATCGCACTCAAGGTCGTGGAGCAGCTATATTGCCGAAACGAGCGCGCCATCATCGACTTGGACATTGGCTCCGATACCGATGCCGTTACGCTCGTGCCCGTCGCCGCGATCCTCGTGGCCAGCATGCGGCTGCGTGGTATCGCAGAGCCGCTGAACCTCGCATACCGGGGTCCTAATACGATTCCCTGCGACTTGTCGCTCGAAAAAGGCGACGAAGTCGGCTATTTCGAGCACGGTTCAACGATCGTCATGCTGACGACGCCCGGCTTCGTCTTCGTGGACACAATCTCAACCGGCAGCGTCATCCGAATGGGCCAACCCCTAATGCGCTTAAATGGTCGATCGCCGAAATGTTCCTGACACTGTTTAGTAATACCTCAATCACAAACCCGGACTATGGTGAAGCCTTTGCGCAATACGGTGAACACGCATCATGAGTATTGGTCCGACCCGACAGGCCGAAAACGACAAAATGAGTTTCAGGGAAGAACTGCATCTACAGCGCTGGGACGACCACCGCTACTACCATCACAGCCGAATCAATCAGTCGCTCCATCTTGTCAGCAGCGTGTGTTTCATGACTTGCTATGCGCTGTTGTTCATAGACCCTGGCGCAGCAGCGCTTCTCGGGTGGTTCGTCGCGATGAGTGCGCGGCAGATCGGGCACTTCTTCTTCGAGCCGAAGGACTATGACGAGATAAACGAGGCGACGCACGAGCACAAGGAAGACATCAAGGTTGGCTACAATCTGAATCGCAAGCGCGTGTTGCAGACGATCTGGGCGATTTCACCGCTCGTGCTATACCTTAATCCGACTTTCTTCGGCCTGTTCACGGCACACGCGAACTGGGACGAGTTTTTCCAGAATCTCGCCATTATCTGGATCGCCCTTGCCGTGATCGCGCTGCTCTTCAGAACCGTGCACCTGTTCTTCATCGAGAATCTGCAGACCGGGCTGGTCTGGGCCACGAAGATCATCACCGATCCGTTCAACGACTTTAAGACCTACGTGAAATCGCCGCTGTATCTCATGAGGGGCGAGCTCATCGACCCGATGATCCACATCCGGCACGGCGTGGACACCGAGGAACAGGACCAGGAGGCGATGGCGAGATAGCTCAGGTAAAGCGGGTGCGCAGCATCTCGTAGAGCACCTGCTTCTTGATTGACTTGTTGGTAGTCGCAGCCCGCTGCGACCACCAGCCGTCGTCGAACATTCGTCGGGCTGCCCTCAAAAATCGCGCCATCACTTCTGCGAAATCGTCATCCGTATAGTTGTGGCTAAATATCAGCCGGCCGGTGCCCACCCAACTCAGGCTGAGGCCCTCGGCTCGCAGGTAATACTGGAACATCCAGTTGTAACGGCTGACTGCCGTGTAGGTGACGATCCAGATTGACGTCATGTTATGCACGCGCAAGGGTAGCCCTGCATCTTCGAGCTTCGTGTTCAACGCCTCGGCGCGTCGACTCCACAGCCCATCCGCGGCATCGATCTCTGCTTTGAATTCGGCACCGGCCGCATGGCGCAGGAACTCGTTCATGCTGGCCATAATGTAGGGATGCGAGTTGAATGTGCCGCGCGCGAAGCAGATGTCGATCGGCCGCTCCTCCCGAAAGCGCTTCATCAGGCTGGCCTTGCCGGCGAGGACACCGATCGGGAGCCCTCCGCCAATCGTCTTGCCATAGGTGACCATATCGGCCTCGACGCCGAAATACTCCTGCGCGCCTCCGACGCCAAGCCGGAAACCAACGAAGACCTCGTCGAAGATGAGCGCTATCGATCGCTCCGTGCAAACCTTACGGAGGTCGCGCAGCCACTTTGAGTAGGCCTCGCGATCGAAATTGGCGCTGCGCTCGCTGTTGATCAGCATCGCATCGGAAGTCGCACCGGCGTTGGGATGCAGTGCCTGCAAAGGATTGACGAGCACGCACGCGATGTCCTTGCGCGTGCGCAGGACCCTCAGAGTATCCTCGCTCATGTCCTTGAGCATGTAGATATCGTCGACGGATCGGCCGTGGCCGACACCGGCCTGCACGCCGTCCCACCAGCCGTGGTAGGCGCCGCAGGAAACGACCAGCTGGGAACGCCCGGTATTGAACCGCGCCAGCCGGACCGCCTGCATGACGGCTTCAGTGCCGGACATATGGAACGACACCTCGTCCATGCCCGAGACCTGCTTGATCATCGCGATATTCTCGGCGATGAGCGGATGATAGGGACCGAGCACCGGACCCAACTCCCTGACTCGCTCGATCCCACGCTCGATGCAGCTCTTGTAAAAGTCGTAGCCGAGCAGGTTGACGCCGTAAGATCCTCCAGTGTCGTAGGACCAGTTTCCGTCGAGGTTCCGAATGCGTACGCCGTCGGTCGCATCGGCCATGCCGCCCACCGGCAGCTTGTCCCTGACGAGGTTGCGGAACTGGAACGGCACCCGGTTGGCATTGGTGAATTGCATGTCGGATATGGACGGCTCGAGCTCCCGTGTCTCCTGGATGGTCTGCGGCGCTTTCGTAGTCAGCTCCTTGCTCAATCGCTCAAATGCCGTGCGCCTTTTTTCGGCAACATCGGCGGGCGCCCCGTCGATCGCGAAGACATCCTCTGAGAGGTATTCATAAAATGGCACCAGCTTTGCGAGCCGGCGTGACATGCGCGCATGTCCGCGCAGTGACGGGTGCTTGGCCCGGGACAGCCTGAGCCGGACCTGCAGACGCCGCAGCATGGCGAGGGCAGCGACGATACCCCCCGCGGCCACGTAGAGGTTGCTGGTCATGCCGTGATCTTCTGTCCCACCCTGGCCTGCAGTCTGCGCGCGAATGGCAGCGGAATGCACGGCGGCAGAGTATGGTGCACTTTACGCACGGTCAGGAACAGCCACCGGTGTTCCCAGATGTTCAGGGCCGCCGCGAGATCCCAAATCGGTGGCACGATGTAGACGACTTCGTTCGAGACGCGGCGCAGCTCGCGATCGAAACGGCGTGGATAGCCCACGTGTTCTATGGTGTGCGAACAGAGCGCCGTTTCGAACTGACCATCGGCAAACGGTAGCCGGTAGATATTGGCAACCTGCACGAAATTGTGCAGCACAAAGAGCAGCCCA
>JBCAZN010000099.1:0-7786 GCA_038533035.1 Pseudomonadota bacterium | reverse complement strand
GCGTCGTTAAACCCAATCAATGCCTTGCAATGCGCGACGGCGTGACAGCCGCTGAATGTGCGGCGAGTTTTGTCAATCCGCAAACGGCGCTCGGCATGGTCGAAACCATGAAGCTGGAAGGCTTTTCGGCGTTGTGCCATACGGCTGCCGCATCCAACCTCGGACAGATGCGGCAAAAAGTCTGCCTTAATGACGGCGTTGATCTCATCAACGTGGTACGTAAACAGGAACAGGCCGACATCTTGAAAGACATCGGGGCTAAATACGTTTGCAATTCAAGTGACGCGTCATTTGTGAACGACCTTACTGACGCTATCGCAGAAACCGGTGCCTATATTGGATTCGATGCAACCGGCGGCGGAACGTTGGCCAGTGACTTGCTCACTGCCATGGAACGAGCGGCCGGAAGGATTGCCGGTAGCAGCGGCCGCTATGGTACCGATCAGTTCAAACAGGTCTACATTTATGGCGGTCTGGATACGTCACCGACCGTATTGAAGCGAGCTTACGGTATGGCGTGGGGTGTCGGTGGCTGGCTGCTGACGCCTTTCCTGCAGAAAATCGGCCCCGAGGCGAGAGCAAAGCTGCGGCAGCGCGTGGCGGATGAGATCACGACAACGTTCGCCAGCCGCTATGCCAAAGAAGTCTCGCTTGCCGAAGCGCTCTCAGTCGAAGCGATTAGTGTGTACAGCAAGCAGGCGACAGGTGAGAAGTACCTGATCAATCCGAATAAGTAGCCCGCGACCGGCATTGCCACAAGCGGCCGCCTGTGTTCGCAAGGCACCAGCCATCGGGTGATACACTCATATTTAATGCCGAACTATGATTCGTACGCCAGGTTTTACGACGCGACCCAAGGCCCCGTTGTCGCGTACGCCTATCAGCATCTCCTTAAAAAGTACCATCCGCGAGCGAAGTCACTTCTTGAGGTCGCGTGTGGCACCGGTGCGGTTTTGGGGCAGTTAGCGGCTGACTATGAAATAGCAGCTGGGCTCGATATTTCGGAGTCGATGCTGCAGATTGCGCGCGCAAAGAATCCAGGAATTGAATTCCACCAGGCGGACATGACACGGTTTCGCCTCGACAAGGTTTTCGACGTAGCAATCTGCCCTTATGACTCGATCAACCATTTGACGCGATTTTCGGATTGGGTAAAGACCTTCAAGTCAATTCGACGTCACTTGCGATCGCGCGGGTTGTTTGTTTTTGACGTCAATACTGAATACGGACTTCGAGAGAAGATTCGGTCAAATCCGTACGTTCAGGAGTTTGATGGGGGTTCCTTTATCGTTGATGTTGTCGATGCGGGCCGCGGAATCGCGCAATTCCTGCTAAAGGTCTTCGAACGCAAGCAAGGCGATCAATACCGCCTGCATCAAGAGTCAATCAACGAGGTGGCGTTTCCTCTAAAACAGATACGCGCAAAACTGGATCGCGAGTTTCGATACGTGCACTGCTTCGACGCCAGTACAGGTTGGTCACGACCGAGCAAAAAGTCCCGGCGCGTCTACTGGGTGTGCAGACTTTGAGTGGCGGCTAGTGGTCGCTAGCTTGCCAGCGCAACACCGCCGTCTACGGGGATCGTGATTCCGACAAGGTAGTCGCCAGCGCTGGAACACATATACACCGCTGTTCCCGCCATATCCGACGGTTTGCCGATTCGTCCGATCGGAATACGCTCGGAAACCCGGTCCGGTTCGTCTCGTGCCCAGACATTCATCTTACTGGCGAAAGCACCTGGCGCGATGGCATTGACATGAATGTGTTCGGGGGCCAGTCGCTTGGCGAGCCGTCGCGTTAGATGGATCACGGCTGCTTTGCTGGCCGAATACGAATAAGTTTCGGGACCCGCATTGTGAATACCGTCAATCGAAGCAATGTTGACGACTTTCGCCGGCGTATCGGCACCGGCACTGGCTCGCAGCAGTGGTGCGAACTTCTGAGTCAGGAAAAACAGCGACTTCACATTGAGGTCCATGACCTTGTCCCAGCCGCTTTCGGGAAACTTGTCGAATTCTTCGCCCCAGGCAGCGCCGGCGTTGTTAATCAGAATGTCCAACTGCTTTTCACGCCCGGAGATATCGGCAACGAACTTCTCGATGTTGTCGAGCGTCGAGAGATCACAGGGCAGGGCTATGCATTCGCCATGCGCTGACAGTTCTTCGGCCGTTTCGATGCATGCCTCGGCCTTTCGTGCCGTTATATACGTGCGCACGCCGCGCTTCACGAATTCCTCGGCGATCATTTTGCCGATACCACGCGAGCCGCCGGTAACAACCGCGACTTTTCCGGAGAGATCAAAGATGTCAGTCATGATTACTTGCCGTTATTGTTATCTGGGTTTTGAAAATGGGGGAGATGGCCCCGACAATGTATCGTCGTTCGGAGACGAGCATATATGATCGCTGCAGCATAGGGAGCAAAAATAAACGTGAAAATCACCCAGAAGTGCAGTGATCGGCTCGTTGAGCTCGTTGAAGCGCAACGTGAGTTTCGCGATGTCCTTTTGAGCGATCCGCATCGACCGACCTATCACTTCGTGAACCCGGAAGGTCGGGGCATGCCGTTCGACCCGAATGGCGCGATATTCTGGAACGGCAAATATCACCTCTGCTACATTTATCAGCGCGATCATCGCGTTGCTGAGAGAATCGACGGCAACCGTAACTTCGATTGCTGGGGACACGCCTCGAGCATCGATTTGCTGCACTGGCGTTTTCACAAGGCAGCGCTCGAACCTGGAATTCCTGATCAGTCGATGTTCAGTGGCAATTGCTTTATCAACAACGAGGGAACGCCGACGATTATCTATCACGGCGTTGGCGCCGGTAATTGCATTGCAACGTCAAATGAACCGGAGCTCGACAACTGGACCAAGCTCGACTCGAATCCGATCGTACCGATTCCGGACAAGAATTCCGCGGCAGGAAAACTTTACAGTTCGTGGGATCCGCATGGCTGGACCGAGAACGGTGTACATCATGCGATTTTTGGTGGCCCGACGCCGACGTTGTTCAAGGCTAACAATCTCGACGACTGGGAATATGTCGGGCCATTCATGTCAGGCGAAGCCGAAGGCGTTGATGCCGATCACGAGGACGTGTCCTGTCCAAAGTTTTTCAAACTGGGCGACCGACATGTTCTGCTTTGTATCAGTCATGAACGGGGAGCACGCGTTTACGTCGGCGACTGGTCCGACAATCAGTTCCATCCGGAGTATCACCAGCGCCTGAATTTCCCCGGCGGTACCTGCTTTGCGCCGGAGACACTGTTGGACGAAAACGGGCGCCGCATCATGTGGGCGTGGGTGCTCGACCGAAACGAACGTCTGCACATCACTGACTTTACCGAACCACCGCCGCACGGCTGGAGCGGTGTGATGACGCTGCCGCGCGAGCTGGATCTAAAAGACGACGGCACACTACTGATCAAACCCGTCGAGGAACTCGAACGACTCCGTTTGCGTCCGCGCGAGCACCGCGATGTCGCTGTCTCCGACAATCCGATTCGAATTGATGGTATTGAGGGCAATACGGTTGAGCTGCAGCTTAGCGTTGATACACGCGGTGCGGAGTCGTTTGGCCTTAAAATTTGCGCGTCGCCCGATGGCGAGGAGCGGACTCTGATCGAATACAGCCCTTCGACAAGCGAGCTGGCCGTCGATTTCGAACGCTCCACGCTCGATGAGTCGGTCGAGCATTCGTACTACGCGATGTATTTGCGGCGTAGCGGCGAGAACCCGGTCACAACCAGGCAGGTGGCTCCGCTTGCCCTGTCAGAAGGTGAACTTCTTGAGCTGCGGATCTTTATTGATCGCTCGATTGTCGAGGTCTACGCTAACGATCGGCAATGCATGACACAGCGGATCTACCCGACGCGCGACGACAGTACGGGCATCGAGTTATTCAGCAAAGGTGGCACGATGACGGTGAAGCGACTGCGGGCGTGGGACATGGCAGCGACCAACCCCTGGTAATTCGAATGTCGTACGAAGCCGAATATGAAAAACTGATTGCCAGTACTTACGACGGTGTTTACGCGGTCGTGCGCGACTCGTCGGGCGACACTGCGTTTTATCGGTCAATGTTGGAGGAAGTCGGTGGGCCGTTGCTGGAGCTAGGTTGCGGAACAGGGCGAGTCCTTCTCAATTCGGCCCGAACCGGCGAGGAGTGCATTGGCCTTGATGCGTCGACCGAAATGCTCGAAGTGCTGCGCCAGAAGAATCTCCCTGAGAACGTTGAGCTTGTACATGGGCGCATCGAAGACCTGGATCTCGGTGATCGCCGCTTCCGGCTGATTACTGCGCCGTTTCGAACTATGCAGCATGTGCTTGATCCGCAGAGCCAGCTTGCTGCGCTAGAGAATATCCGTCGCCACCTGGCACCCGGCGGCGTCTTTGCCTTTGACGTTTTCGATCCGAACCTTTCTGCAATTGCGGTAGAAGATGAGCCGGAATACCTTGATGCGACTTTCGACTATCAGGGCGACGAGATGCGACGATACGTGTCAGTCGTGAGGGACCATTCGACACAGGTCCAGACGGTTACATTTCGGTTCGAGGGCGATAACGCTGACCTGAATGGAAGCACGCAGATTCAAATGCGGTGGTACTACCGGTACGAGATTGAGCATCTGCTGGCCCGCGCGGGTTTCGAGGATGTTACCTTTTTTCGGGACTTTGACAGAACACCGTGGAGCAGCGGCGGTGAGACGGTTGTCTGCGCGCGGGTGCGGATTAACTGACCCGATGAATTCTCGTGTTGTTTGCGCTAGCTACCAGACTTCGCCCGGTCGCCACTCCGCAGACAAACTGTCACTGGTATTCAATCCTTCTGGCGTCCGCGGCAACCTTAGGATCATGACCGACTCGTCCGGCGTCGACTCAAGTGCACCATTGGTACGTATGTGCAAATCGCCGCGCCAATACTCCCAGCCCAGTCGTTCATAGAGTGTTGTGTCTGCAGGGCTTAGCGCGGCCAATTCGTATTCATGAACATGGCGCTGCAGGCGCTGCATTACCTGAGTCGCAAATCCACGCCCTTGGTACTTCGGAGACGTTGCGACCAATTCGACGTAGGCTGTAATTAGCATCAGTTCACCGCCGACCTGAAGTTGCCGGTTCACCCACATTGCGTGCGACACAATCTCATCGTTGAGTCTGCCCAGAACATGACTGCCAGCACCGACGTCGCGGAAAGCTGGCGCTATATCTTCGCCATAGGCGGTGGTGCACATCCCGACTAGCTGGTCATGCTGATCGGTGCTTAATGCCGACGACTGAAGCAGCTCAATCTTCAGGTCACTGTCGCGCATCGGCTGATTAATTCTAGACGGGCTATTGCCGTCCCGCCGTAGCCAATCCAAACCACAAAGACTCGTCGGCACCGTTCTCTTTCATGGTGCGCCGAGCCTCAAGGATCGTCTGGCCAGCCTTGGTCTGGTCGTAGAACCACTCCTCTGTGGCCCAGGGACCAATCGGTCCGTCGGCGAGTTCGCAGGCCAGTTCTTCGTAATAGGACCGGATGTCATGCACGGTGCCATACATCGTGTGCAGAAGTGACTCGCCGGCAAAGCCGACTTCAGTCCAATGCTCGCCTGCCGCGATTTTCGCGAACTTGTCCAGGGCGGCCGGAATGTCGTCAACGCTGATCTGCATGCCGATTGACGTTCTGTTAGTTCGCTCGTAGGCGCGGTCCCAGGCGGACTTGAGTGCCTCAGCCTCATCAACTGCCGGGTGTAGAGCGGGATTCATCTGCGCGGGAAGAGGGCAACTCAGCGGTTCGCTGTCAGCAGCGTCGATAATCACAGGAAATTCCCTGAGCACCGGACCTGACGGTTCTTCGAGTAGTGCGAAGGCCGCGTTCAAAACCTCAACCTGAAACTCAGCATCTCGGGGTCGGCCGAGCGGCAACCCTGGAGGAAATACGGTATGCAGTGCCCGTGGTACGTGCATGCGCTCGGCAACCTCTCTTGCCCGTGTAATGACAATCGTCGCAATTCCTGCAGATTCGAATACGTGCGCGAGCGTGCAAACGGTGCGCGGGCAAAGCGGACACGTACCCGTAATCAGGACGACATCGACACCCTCTTCACGCATCTTGCTGGCGCAATGCGGTCCGGAGTCCAGGCGAATTTCTGAAACCGTTGCCGACTGGTTTCCTGCAAACGTGTAGTGCGACTCGGCGACTTCGCCGATCACGCCCGCCGCCGCCAGTTCTTCGAGGCGATCAATCGGGTAAACGACGTTGAGGTCGGCGGCAAATCCACCGCGGTCAAAGTTGACGCTGTGATGCCCGAGCTGCAGATCCCTCACATCGCGGGGCAACGTCACGTAGTGAAAGTCGCTGTCGCCAATCTCAAAGCCGGGCGTACCGACTCGATGCAGACCCGCTGTCGTAACGATCGCCACTTTTGCGTTCTGCAGCGGCGTTGGTTTCACAAAGGGTGTTTCATCAAACTCCGGAATCGGCATCGTCGACGCAAACTTCCGCATCGCCGCCTCATCTTTTCCAAAAACTGACATCACAAACTCCCAGTTATTCGTAGTTGTACGGTGTTGGTGTTCCCACTCGTCTAGCCACTGACGAACGAGTACACCGTCGCGTCTTTCATCATGAACTTCAGTCGAGCCGGGGCGCCGCCGAGTTCGCCCAGTTTGCTGGTGTCGCCCCAGTTAACGACTCTGTCGGTAACGGCACTCGTTAATGGCTCACTTTCTGCCAAAACCTGGTCACTGACACCGAGTATTTGGACGATGAGGTGGCCGCCATGTGCCACGTCAGCTGAAATTCGCAGGTCAATATTGCCATTATAGATCGGTGTGGTTGTCACCGAGCCGTCGGCCGATTTATAGCCGGCGAAGCCGTCAGGGCGCAGGCTTGCCACGCAGAAAAAGCCGTTTCGCCAGCTTGTGTGCAATCCGTCGCTGCCGCCGTAGTACAAGCGAATCTCATCGTCGAGAAAGACCGGATTAGCCGCGGCATAAACACAGCCCCAGTCGTAGTCACCTTCTACGCCGTCATTACCAATCAGCGGTGTCCCCGGTTGTACGCGATGCCACGTCTCGGTGTCCGGGCTCCACGTCAGTTCAGTCCAGACGATGTCAGTTTCCTGATCGTGAATCGCGGCCAGTCCAAGATAGACCCCGGCGTGGTAGAAGACCGGCATCGCGTATATCTGCTGGTTGTCGTCAGTCCCTTCCAGCACGATTTCAATCGGCTCCCAGTTCAGGAAGTCGTCACTGGTTGTTCGTGCGACCAGCCGAATGTAGGGGCCCTCTTTGGTTTCCCATTTTTCGGAAATATTTTTCCACTGTCGTGTGATCGCAACGTACTTGCCAAGCGTGGGTGCCCAAAACGCATTGTTATGGGTGTCACCATGACTGTTGGCCTCGGGGCAGTGAATGGCCGGCCCCCAATGTATGCCATCGGCAGAAAAGGCCACGGATAGCAGCTTTTGCTTGAGAATCGCTTTGTATCGACGAGCTGGGTCAGGGTCCTGAGTGTCTTTGAAGATGCCGGTGCCGTGTGGGCCGCCCCAATTCTGTTTCCATTTGCCCGGCTCGACAGACCGGTCAGCCCGCCACACAAGGTTATTCGCCGTGCTGCCGTCATACTCGACGAGTCCCAGTTCGGGTTTGTCCCAGTGAATACCGTCTTCGGAAGTGGCATAGCAGATGCCCATTTCCCGAAAGTGCTTGCCGTACTCTTGCTCCTTGCGCTCGGCGATCGTCATGCCTTTTGACGAGTCGCCAATGATGAACGGGCTGTACCAGCACTTGTAGATC
>JBCAZN010000098.1:0-7820 GCA_038533035.1 Pseudomonadota bacterium | reverse complement strand
TGTTTACGACGGCGACGTCGTAATCGCAGGCGGCTCGCTCGGATCCGCCGGTGTGATGCTGCTGCCGGAAGGTGAATACCGCGTGGTGCTGCAGAGTACGCCGGCGGTCGAAACGATGGTGCGTCTGGCGCCGCGTGACGGTGTGAAACTCATGTTTGAAAAACGCGATGCGCGAATCTCGCCGTTTGAACAACGTGAAGAGTTGCCGTACACGGCCTGCCGACTGGCCAACTAGTTTCACTGTTTTACATAACCACTGACGCGTGTCTCAGTTTCAGTGGTGACGACCTTAAACGACTCCATGATGCCGATATGTCACAGTATCCACGCTGTTAAGTTGCGCGACATGGAAATGAATCCAGTTGAATACTGCAATTGAATCTGAGCAGGACTTTTATGCGCTCCTTGGCGTTGGGCGCGATGCGTCGCCGAGAGTCATTCGTGAAAGTTACCGTCGGCTCATGCAGACGGCGGGTAATCATCCGGACCTCGGCGGCGACTCGCGAACAGCCGCGCTGTTAAATGGCGCCTATGCGGTTCTAAAAGACCCAGAAAAACGGGAGCTGTACGACGCTCGTCTCACCATTCTGGAACGCATCGCCGCCGGCATTGATGTAGCGCCGGAAGCGGTGATTCCTGACCCCCGCGAGCGCTGTCTGTTCTGCGAACATCCGCACAGCTTTATTCTCGATGACACCGATGAGGTCGCTTGCGACAAATGTGGCAGCCCCTTAAGTGAGCTCGACAGGGCGCGGCTTGATCCCTACGACACGCGTGCCGTGCAGCGCCTCGGTCGGGAGCTCGACATACTGGTTTTTTCGCACTGGGACCAGCCGTTGGGCTTTCCGGCGAAAACACAGGACATTTCGCCGCACGGTCTAAGGCTCACAACCCGTTGCGAGTTACAGCCGGGCCAGCACATTCGGATCGTCAGCAACGTAGTCGACGCGGTCGGCCGGATTACGCATCACACGCGTCGTTCTGACGGCTGGCGCAGCCTGACGGTTGCCGGCGTGTCATTTCTGACGCGCAGAATTCGTCGCCCGGTCGGTGCTTTTGTCTCGCGTCACGTTTAGCGATCACTAAAGACTGGACGACTTGATCACCAGCATTTTGTCGATCTGCATGTCGTGCATGGTGTAGGGAATACCGCCCACGCCGAGACCGGATTCGCGAAGTCCCGCAAACGGCATTACATCATCACGAAAAGCCGAGTGGTCATTGACCATGACGGCCGACGCATCAAGCGACTTATAAAGGCCCATAGCCAGATCGATGTCACCGGTGAAAACGGCCGCCTGGAACGCGACGGGCAGGGCATTGGCCTGGGCCAACGCGTCGTCGAGATCGTCATAGCTGTAGACACAGACCACCGGACCGAAAATTTCGAGTGAACTGACCTTCGCGTCCTGCGGCGGGTTCAGCAGAACAGTCGGCTTATAACAACTCTTGGATATCGCCTCGCCACCTGTAACGAGTGTCGCGCCTGCTTCGACTGCTTCGTCCACCCATTCGCCGACGCGCGTTACTTCGTTGTGACGGATTAGCGGACCGACTTCTGTCGCCGCATCTTCGGGTGCGCCCACGACCAGCTGCTCGGCACGCTGCGCGAGCGCTTTCGCAAATTTTTCTGCCTCGGCGCTTGGCACGAACACTCGTTGCACAGAAACGCAGACCTGGCCGGCATGATAAAAGCCGCCCTTGAGTACCGCGCTCAGCGCCGCCTCCCGGTCGTACGGCGATGCAACGATGACCGGCGCTGCACCACCGTGCTCAAGTGCACAGCGCACGCCGGGTGCCAGCTTCGATCGCAGCATCCAGCCAACGGCCGCGCTGCCGATAAAGCTGAAAAACCCAACGCGTGAGTCGGTCACGAGTGCTTCTGCGGACTCCCGGTCATTGGTAATCAACACCTGGCACCACGCGGGCGGCAGGCCAGCCTCACGTAATATTTCGACGAAGCGGATGCACGACATCGGCGTATCCGCCGCCGGTTTGACCACGACGGGACAGCCGCTCGCGACGGCGGGTCCGACCTGGTGCACGATCAGGTTGAGCGGGTGGTTGAATGCACTCACGGCGACGACGACACCGATCGGTTCCTTTTGCGTAAACGCGGCTCTACCGGTGGTGGCCGGCGTTGTGCCAAGCGGAATGACATCGCCAGCGTGACTGCGCAGTGTTTCAACACACAAATGCACGCCGTCGATGGCACGAATCACTTCAACTTTAGAGTCAGCGTAGGGCTTGCCGCCTTCGCTGGCGGCGAGCAGCGTCAGCTCGTCGACCTGCGATGCCATGATCTCCGCTGCACGATTGAGAATCTTGATGCGTTCCGGTATCGACAACCACGTCGCGCGGTCACGAAACAGTGCGTGCGCCTGCGCCATCGCGTCATCGACGTGGCCGATGTCGCAGGTCGGCAGCTCAGCAAGCTCGCGGCCATCGAAGGGCGACGTGACCCTGAGCACGCCCGATGCCGGACGCTTCGACTCGATCATCAGTCCGTCCACTGGAGCTCACCAAGTTTCTTCGTCAGCAACTGATTCTCGCGGTAGTCGATGGGAATGACGACGAGACTGGGGCCAGATTCCTTAAACGCACCGTCGAGCGCGCCTTCAAGATCTTCCGCGTCGTGGACGTAGTGCCCGTTCCAGCCAAACGCATCCGCAAGTTTTACCCAATCCGGGTTGCCAAAGGCGAGGTCGGTATGACTGCCGAAGTGACTTTCCTGCTTCCAGGCGATCAGTCCGTACTCATTGTCTTCCCAGACCATCACCACGATGTTGCTGCCAAGTCGCGCGGCGGTTTCCATTTCCTGAGAATTCATAAGGAATCCAGCGTCGCCCGAGATCGCGAGGATGCGCCGTTCCGGATGCACGATGTTTGCTGCAATTGCGCCCGGTAGTGCAAAGCCCATCGAGCAAAATCCATTCGGGATCAGGCAGGTATTCGGTTCATGACACTGGTAATGGCGAGCGATCCACATTTTATGTGCGCCGACATCCGACAACAGCACATCGTGTGGGCCCATAACCTGGCGTGCATCCCACAGCGCTTTCTGCGGGCGAATCGTTCCCTTGGTTGTGTCGTCTTTGTGCTCCGCAAAGTCGGCAGCCATCTGCCCGCGCACTTCGCGCTGGTGCGCCGTATCGTATTCGGGTACGCCGCGCTCATCGAGACGCTCGTTGAGCATCCACAACGTGTGAGCGAGATCGCCTACGAGTTCTGTCTCAGGATGATAGTGCTCGTCAATTTCGGCCGGCAGGAAGTCGGCATGCAGAATGCGATTGTCTTTTTTCGCATTCCACAGTTGTGGATGATATTCGACCATGTCAAAACCGAGCGTAATGATCAGGTCGGCATCATCGATAGCCGCATTGACGCGATCCTTGGTCCCCAGGCCAACCGTGTACAGGCAATAGTCCGCATCCATGTCGACACAGCCTTTCGCCATGAACGTACTGATAACGCCGATGCCGGTTTTTTCGCAAAGCTTGCGTAGCTGTTTGCTCGCGCGACGGCGTATGCAGCCGTTGCCGGCAATAATCACAGGCCGTTTCGCTTTTTTCAGCATCTCAAACGCCTGGTCGATAATTTTGTCGTCGGTGACCGAGCGGCGGAAGCGTCGCGGCTCCAGCGGCACTGCACTGGCTTCTTCGGCAGCGACGTCCTCTGGCAGCTCGATGTGCACCGCGCCCGGCTTCTCTGTGCGGGCGAGTCGCACTGCCTTGCGGACAATCTCGGGGATTGTGTCAGGACTGAGGATTGTCGTGGCCCACTTGGTGACAGGCCGGAACATGCTGACCACGTCCATGATCTGGTGGGATTCCTTGTGCAGGCGATCAGTAGAACCCTGACCGGTCAGTACCAGCATCGGCGCGCGATCCATGTTCGAGTCGGCGACGCCCGTAATGAGATTCGTTGCGCCAGGACCCAGTGTGCCGAGTGCGCCCGCCGGGTTACCGGTTAGCCGGCCGTAAATCTCGGCCATAAAGGCAGCGCCCTGCTCGTGGCGCGTCAGGATGAATTTAATCTTCTTTGATTGTTCGAGCGACATCATGAAGTCGGCGTTTTCTTCGCCGGGTACGCCAAATATGTACTCAATACCCTCTTCTTCCAGGCATTTGACGAGCAGATCGGATGCTTTCATGGGTGGGCCTCTATGCGTTGATGAGCGTAATTCAGTGTATCTCTGGTCTGTATCGGCCGATGTTTCCTGGTCTAAAGCTGTTTGCAAGCGCGCAGCTGGCGTGTCAGGACGCGTAGCTCGGCAAGGTAGGCCTGGCCTTCTTCCTTCGAATAGGATTTCGAGCGCATCTCGAGGTCGATAGCATCGATCGCATCGCGTGCAGCCTTTTCGCATTCACTACGGTTCTTTGATGCAGGCGGCGGCAGCGGCTCCTCGACTGGCACCTGTGATACCGGGACCTCTGAAATCGGCGCCAGATCTTGCGGTGCCGGTTCCGCTTGTTTTTCTTCGATCTCCGAGCAGGGCATTTCCTGGAACGCGATGGTTCCGTCCGCCTGCGCGCAACGAAAAATTTCGGTCTCGGCAGCGGCGCTATACGCAACGAGCAAAAGTGCTATTGGCAAGTATCGCATAGCGCTAGTAGTTCCGGATTTCGCGCATCTGATGCCCGAAAGGCAGGAGCGCCACCTTCACGAGCTTCAGGTGCTGTGCGGCAATTGGAATGCCGACAATGGTTAGCGCGAAAAACACCGCGAGCAACAAATGCATGATGGCGAGCTCAAGGCCGGGCAGAATAATCCACAAGATGTTGAGCAGCAGCGACAAGGTGCCGCCGGGTGGCTCCGTCGGTACGACTTCACGACCGAACGGCGTGAGTACACCGCCGGCGATCTTGAAGCACTGGTAGCCGAACGGAATGCCGACGATTGTCAGACACAGCAGTATTCCGCCGAGGACGTAGCCAAGGAATATGACGAAGCCGCCGAACAGGAAAAATACAATATTGCCTAGCGTGGACATACGGTATCCCTAGTAGGCCACCGAAAACTGCTGCCGCACGTGCGACTTCCGCTCGGCCTCATCGATCAACGCGACCGCAAAGTCGGCGCGGGAAACGCGCGTCCTGCCACGCTTGTCTTCGAGGGCCTGCTGCCCGCCGATTCGAAACTCGCCGGTGCGCGGACCATTGGTGAAGTTTTTAGGTGGCGTTGCATAGGTCCATTGTACGTCATCGACTTTACGGAAAAGCTCAAGCGCCAGGATCTGGCCGAGAATTTCGATCTCCAGTTTTTTTGAAAGCACGATCGTCGGCAGTTTGGCCGCGAACAAAACACCTGGCTCAACCTCCAGCGCGCCCGAGCCACCCACGTGTATCAGATATGGCGCGCCTTCGCCGTGCTTGAACAAAGCGTCGACCAGTTTTTCGGCAGCAATAAACTGCAGCGCGCTTTCGGGTGCGCCGGATTTGCCGATGACGCCCCTTACCGAAACGATGACGACATCTTTGCCGGCCACCGTCTCACTAATACTTTCGGTGTCCAGAAGGTCGCCTTTCACGATATCAAGGTTGTCGTGCGTGAGCTCAACAGTTTCGGGCCGCCGGGATACGGCCGTAACGCGGTGACCGCGTTCGAGTGCTTCCTCCACCACGTGTGAGCCGACCTCTCCGGTGGCGCCGTAGATGACAATATTGAGCGGCTCACCGGCCTGCCCGACAGATGTCCCGAGCATCAGTGCCAGGCATACGAGTAATGTCGGTCGCACTGTTTCCCTCCGTCAATTTGCTCAGTGAATACCTTGCCACATTCCCGACGGCTCGTTTAGCTGATCTTTGGGCCGACAAGGTCGGAATTTCCACTCGAAATTGCGGCGATCACGGATTGCCGGGTACGGGCCTTCTACCCAAACTAATAGCTAGTTTGAATTAATCGAGGTCATCATGAGAATACGAATCCTGCTTACCAGCGCCGTTTGCGCGGCGACCCTGTGGGCCTGCGCGTCGGATCGACACGCGGACATTACAGATGAGCTCGTGGAGCGCACGGCCACGGTGGCCCCCGACGCCACCGTCGCAGAACCGGAGGTCACAGACGATGCCATTGAGCATGGCAAGTACATGGTGCAATTGCTCAGCTGCGGTGCCTGCCATACGCAGGGCGCCCTGTTTGGAATCCCGGACAGCGAGTTTCTGCTTGCCGGCTCAGACGTCGGCATCGCGTACACCACGCCACTCGAAGTCCGCTTTCCCGCCATTACCTTTCCGCCAAATCTCACGCCCGACGATCGCACCGGCCTGGGCCGCTGGAGCGTTGAGCAGATTAGCGAGGCGATTCGGCATGGTCGAGGCCGCTACGGCAGCCAGCTAAAAACTGTAATGCCGTGGTGGGGTTACGCGAAACTGTCGGACAGCGACGTTAATGCCATAGCGCAATACTTGAAAAGTATTCCCGCTGTCAGACACGATGTGCCCGATGATGTAGAAGAGGGCGAGTTCAGTACGGAGGCCTTCGTGTACTTCGGGGTTTATGAACGCGATACAACGGGCGACTAAATTTCGTTCAATGTCTCGATCTCGCTTTCCTCAAGCAAGAAAGCCTGCAAAGCGCGATTGAGCGCCAGGCTCGAGTTGCGGATTTCCCGATTAACGTTCAGTAGCGAAGATACTTCCGTGTCATCGACGTGTGCTTCGTCAATCGCGGTGTAGATATAGCGGTGCAGGCGGTCATGTTTGGTGTGAATACTTTCGTTGAAGTCGACAAAATCCCGAATTACGGGTCGCGTATCCGGTTTGGACTTGAGCCGAATCAGCACTTCGCGGGTTTCGCTGACCGATTCTCTGAAGTGTTCGTAAAACTCGTTAAGTTTCTCATTCGTAGATTGCGAAAAGTCGTCGAGATTATGCTGAATATCGCGTACCGACTTCGCCGCATGAACCGCCTCGCGCACCACTAATAACATCCGGTTAAGTTGTCGAGTTTGATTCTCGTCGAGCGCGTGTTCCTGGACTCGCAGTGCAAAGCCGAGGATCTCGCCTTCGAGCTTCTTGTTGTGACGGTACATTGACTCCGGCGGCCGCGATCGCAGCTCGCTGTTGTCCGGAGGCAACCACCCGCTTGCCACTAGCTTGTCAGCCTGATCCGGAGCCGGTGGTGAGAACATGGTGAGGTTATGGAGTACGACGCGACCGATAATCAATGCCGTGTCGTTGCGAATAGCCTGCAACGCTGCGACCGTGACTGCAGGGGACGTTTCGCCGATGAAGCGACTTTCCTGCGCCGTCCTTACATTGAAACGACGCGATAGCAGTGCGGCAAATGGTTTCAAGAAAGGCAGAAATAGCACGATGCCGATGAGGTTGAACAGAGAATGGAAGACGACCAGCGAGATCAATGGGTCCGTTATGCCGGTTAGTGCAACGAGCGCAAGCAATGGCGCAAGAAATACGAATGCGATTGCGTCGGTCGTGACGTTGAAAATGACGTGAGCGAGCGCCACACGTTTCTTGCCGGCGGCACCTTTTAGCGAGCCGATAATGATCGTACTGGTCGTGCCGAGGTCAGCACCGATCGCTACGGCCGCGGCATCAGGCAGCCCCACGACATCAGCATGAAGCGCCGTTAGCGTTAACATCATGACTGCAGAGCTTGATTGCACGACAGCGGCTGCAACAATGCCGAACAACAGGAACTGCCAGGCGGAAAGCCCGGCAAGGCGGCTGATGTCATACGTGTCGGTCAAGCCGCTCACGCTGTCCTTCATCAACGCAAGTCCCGCAAGCAGGAAACCGAGCGCCGCCACAATGCGTCCGTACTCAGCGAGTTTACCGCGGGCGCCAACCAGGACGATT
>JBCAZN010000097.1:0-7839 GCA_038533035.1 Pseudomonadota bacterium | reverse complement strand
CAGCGCCGAGAAGACTCACTGCCAACTGTGCGCCCGCCTGCCCAGCGCCATAAATTATGACCCTTTCTCGCTCCACATTTGCGCGAGGTCGAATAAGCGACCATTGAGCAACTTGTCGGCTCGTGCATATATAGAGAAACGCGGCAAACCAGAAAGTCAGCGCCCAGCGGGTTGTTTCAGCTATCGGCATTCCCGTGCCAAAAAATAATGCCGCGCCGACTAAAGCAGAGCCACCCGCAGAGCGCGCGGCAGCAAGATACATCGCCGAACCCAGATATCGAACTACAGACCGGTACAACCCCTGTGCCCAGATCAGCGCCACTCCAACCAAGGTGGCGACAAGGCAGGCAAGAATCGGTTTTGGCCAAAACTCCAGCTGCCCAAGCGCGAGCCACAGCGATGCGAATGTGCAGAAGCTCAACCCAACAAGGTCTGCATGCAGCGCGATAATCATCTTCGTCGATCGAGGCAGACTAATTAGCCAGATTCGAAACCGCTCGCGACGAAGATTTCCGCCTTTTCTATCGCTCATTGACTTCATTCGAGTGTTGGACTTTCGCTACCATATGTGACATCTTGATTAATATCAACGCTTTCGCGCAGGCGACGAACTTCAGTGCGCAGCACACCGCGCCGGCATCCGATCGCAGCGCTCCAACTAACTAATCATTGCGGCTACTTTACAAGAGTTTGCGCTCTGGTATCGTGCGCACTCCTCGCAACTATTGCGGGTGCTAACCAGCAACTGAATCTCCAGATTGATCGTTTAGTTTCATGCTTTATACACTAACGCTCAGAAGAGAATGTGGTTGACATTGTGGCCCCTGCCGATTCGATTTGAAAACGCGATGACTATGCGCCGGTTTTGTTGTGTATGTACGCTCCTATTCGGAACGAATGTATGAATTTGTGGATAATTCACGCTCAAGAGAATCCGGCTGAACCCAGGCATCTCGAGAATCGTCGCGAGTGGCGTTCGAATTCTATAGCCGAAGAGCTTGCTGATCGGGGCCACGACGTGACGAGATGGCGTTCAAGTTTCAGTCATCAGGCGAAAACTCAACTTGTCGCAAACTCCGAGGCTGTCCCGGCGGAAAATTATACACTGCAGTACATATACGCCCCCGCATACAAGCGCCATGTGGGTATTCGGCGAATCCTGAGCCATCGCGCACTCGGCAAAGAATTTAAACGAATTGCCTCACTACGAAGTGACAAGCCGGACTTAATCCACGTTGGCAATGTGCCAACAGAGCTTTGCGCCGCAGCGGTTCAGTTTGGCAAGGAGTATCGAATTCCGGTCATAGTGGATATTCGCGATTTGTGGCCCGATAGTTATGCCGATCTACTACCTTTCGAACTAGGTCGACTGCGGTCACCAGTGGTACGGCTGCTGCAGGGGCTATCTAGACAAACTCGCCGCGCACTGCGGGACGCTGCAGCGATTTCCGCTCTAACCGATTCCTTTTTAGATTGGGCATTGCGCCTCGCGCAACGGCAAAAGAGGCCAGAAGACGTAGTCGTGCCAATGTGTTATCCGGCACCTCGTGTTTCGAACGACCCGGATCAGTCTGCCCTGTTACGCGAAAAACTTTGCGTTAGTCAGGAATCTAAACTGGCGATCTATCTTGGGAATATCGGCTTCCAATCGAATTTTGATGCGCTCGTGGAGGCAGCAGAATTTCTCTCAGAACAGCGTTCTGATGTTGTAATTGTTCTTGCCGGAAGCGGCCCACGTTACGACCAAATGCGCGAATCGTCCGGAAGGATTCCGAATCTTGTAGTGCCCGGCTGGCTGAATGCCGACGACGTAAGTGTCATATTGTCGCAGGCAACGTTTGGCCTCATTGCATACCGCAACATCCCGAATTACGAAATGAACTTGCCCAACAAGTTTTCAGAATACCTTGCGGCGGGGCTCCCGGTTGCCGCAGGGATTGGAGGAGAAATGGGTAATCTTGTCGAGCAACATAACTGCGGCTTTGTATATGCCGAACACGACGGCAAAGAACTGGCCCGGAAACTCATGCACTACGAATCATCTCGATCGGATGTTGCGAATATGAGTAGGAATGCAAAAATACTCCACGCGTCGCGTTTCGATCGCAATGTTGTGATCCCGGAACTTGCCGACTTCCTTGAAAGGGTTGCAATGAAACATGAATAAAATTGCCAGGCTTTCAAATTTGATTACCTACTCAATTACCGCTATCCGACGCCGCGGAATTGCGTTTTTGTGGACTTACTTCATTGAATCAATCTGGTTTGACTGGAAAAACAAAACCAACACGAGTGTCCGCGTTCCAAAGTCTGATCAGGTAGTTGAAGGCTCAGGGTCGGAGCAGGATGACGGCCTATTGTATGTCGCTTCATTTACATCGGTTGTGAAGAACTCTGTGCAGGCTGCAAAAACCTATATCGGGTCAAGTACATTTGAACGGACTCAATTTGTAGACCTGGGGTGCGGGAAAGGCAAAACCCTCTTACAGTTTGCGCTGCATGAACGCGCAGGCAATTCTCACCCTGCGATTGGTATCGAGTATGACGGCGCGCTAGCCGATATCGCACGACAAAATGTCCGAAAATGTAAACTGGAAGATTCGGTCGTAATTCACACTGCAAGCGCGTTGGATGTTTGCGACTTCTTGGCGTCCGGTACAGTGCTTTTCTATCTCTACAATTCGTTTCAAGGGGAGACATTGAGGCAGTTTCTTTCTGCCGTCGAACACTTGCCGCATTGCCTGATTTACGTCGATCCGGTTGAAAAGCGCACTGTGGTTGACGATTTTGGTTACGTACCTGTTAAGGACGTTGTTGGCAAATATCACGCGAATACCTGGATGCTGCTCGCCTCAAAACAGATGGCGGGAACAGCAAGCGATGATCGAATCAACTAGATAATCATGTCGACTTCAGGTGACACTGCCATCCTGATTGGCTCCAGTCCGCTTATGTTACTACTGGCAATCAAACTATCAGAGTCGCATCGAGTCACACTTATATCCGACCAGTCAACGTTAGGCGGGGCATGGAAAACGGCCAGCGTTAAGAATTCCCCGGACGTTGAAATTGCCTGTCATGTTATCGAACCATTCCCTGGCGTATACGAGCTATTGGCGAAGCGTTCCGGAGTTCCGTTTGACGATCTCGACTTGCAACCAATTCGCGTGCATCCCAGCGGACTTAAGGTCAGGTATTTCAGCCGCTTGACGCTTGCGCTGTCACTGGCCTACATGTCGGTCATGCTAGTCTACTATCGCGGCAAGTCGGTATTCGTCGCGGGACGCTACAAAGACGACGTTGCAAATTTTTCGGTAAAATTGCGCGGCCTGCTTCGGCACCAATGGACCTATCTGATAAAGAAAGCAGCAATGAAGGGACCGCGTGGCGGATACGCCAGATTCCTGCAGGGATTGATAGATCAGTGTCGCAAAGCGGGTGTTTCTTTTGTACAAGACCGCGTGACCGCAATCGAGCGGATTGGCCATTCGTGGCATGTATCAAGCGCATCAGGAACGCAATTCACTGCGCACTCGATTCACAGTTCAAGTTCAGTTCCTTTACTGGCTGCTACGGAATCTCGATTCGAAACTGAAACGCCACGAATCGTCAGTCGTACATCAGTATTGGTGGACATACCGAAGCAAGATGTCACCAATCAGTACACTTACGTCGCATTTTGGCGAAATCCTATGGTTCGGCGACTATCTCGGGTCGAAAGTGTCACTGTTCCTCCTGACACATCGCGCTTTCTGTTTGAGTTAGGCAAACAATTTGACAATGTGAATCAGGACCTCGTCGATCATTTACAATACGCTGCCAAGAAAGCCAATCTAACAACTGAAATTGACGCCCGAATGATCGTCGATCTCGTCGATTGTTCAACAGCACTACCGGGCAATCAACTTGAACCAGGCGAAGCTGAAACTGAATTCTTTACCTACTATTCGTTCGGCAACCTCGCCGCTGGAATCGCCACCCATATGGCGGACCTGGAAAGTTTGGATATGACGACTTCATAGTGCATTTGGTTAGGTACTAACATATGTGTAGCATTATTAAGCGAATAATAGACCTAATTCTTGCCATTCTTGTCGTGGTACTTGCGTCGCCACTACTCCTTTTGATCGCGTTGGCGATCAAACTGGGCAGTCCAGGTCCAGTACTTTATCGGCAAGGCCGGCTGGGGAAAAACGCGGAAGAGTTTGAAATGGTCAAGTTTCGAACGATGGTTGAAGGGGCAGAGAAAATGGACGAAGGATTGTTCAACTATGCCGACGACCCGCGAGTAACCAAAGTCGGGAATCTACTTCGCAATACCAGCCTCGACGAGCTAGGTCAGCTGTTGAATATATTGAAAGGTGACATGTCGATAGTCGGCCCTCGCCCGCCAGTCTCTTATGAACTCGGCGACGTGTCGAACTTTGACAAAAGAACGATGAAACGATTCGCAGTAAAGCCAGGCATCACCGGCCTCGCACAAGTTAGCGGGCGAAACGCACTTTCGTGGGACGAAAAGATAGAATTTGATAACCAGTACGTCGATGACTGGCGGCGACTGGGAGTGCTGGCCGATATCCCCATATTGTTCCGCACCTTATTCATCGTTTTCTCGAATACCGGTGCCCACGAAGATCACTCAAATCGCGAGCAAGATGCGGCGCGCCAGAATCGTCAATCTCGTATCGAGGATGAATGAAGCTACGAGCCGCGCCTCGTTTCGCGCAAGGCGCAGACCACCGAATCAATTGCCGCTCTAAGCTGCACATGATTGGCATCTATATCGGAGCCAGACACTGACTCACAAAATGCTCGAATTTCACTGAAGTTACGCTCGAATGTGTCATCGATGTTCTTCTCCACGGGAGCGTGATTCGTCGCAGAAAAACTGCGCGATAGAATAGTCGCATTCGCACCGAGCTCAATCAGACGTGGCAAAATCAACTTGGCTGGCACTTGACCAAAGTCAAGCGAGGCAACCCCACCGATTCCAAGTGGGATTCCGCGCCGCAAGATTGCGCCGCACACCAACTCTATGACTGGACTCAGAATCAGCTCGAACATGAAATCCAACCCAAGGCCGAGATGCAGGTCGTTAAGACCAATGTGAATCTCGTCAATGCCGTCTTGAGAAACAATTTCTTCGATTCGTATCAGAGCCTGCGGCGTTTCGAGAAGCAGGGTCGTCGCGGCGCGGCGATCTACCATGTCGAGAAAAAGTCGAACTTGCCTGGCGTCCGAAAACATCGGAAGCATTATGCGGTCCGCACCACGCGAAATGACCTCTTCAACCTCCTTTTCTGATCCTTCGTGTATTGGATTTATTCGCACCTGTAGCGTGGTATGGCGTAATGCACTGCGCACTTTCGACACATCGGCCAACGTATGCTTCGAGATCACGGTATCCAATCCACCCTGGCGGGCTTTCTTACCAAGGATTTCCAGATCGACCATTACCCTGTCGACTCCGCACTTCTCGACAAATCCTGCACGTTCCGGATCGTTTGTAATCTGAATAAATTGCATCTTCGGCTCGAGCGCTAGCAGATAATGAGCAAATCTTTTTTCTCGTCAACCTTTGCACGTGCGATGTCGAAGTAGCGAGAACTAATTGCACTCGTGACTGGCGCCTGATCCCCAACGGAAATTTCGCAATGGTCAATAGCGCGAACAGGAGTTATTTCGACCGCTGTACCGCATACAAAAGCCTCATTTGCACAATAGACCTCTGTTCGATCAATCTCACGAACCTGGACACCAATATTAAGATCGTCGGCAATTTCGAATATTGACAGCCGAGTAATACTCTCCAGAATCGACGCGTGTCCGGGTGGGGTTACAAGCACGCCATCCCTGACAATAAAGAAGCAAGCCCCTGGCGCTTCAGAAATCGTACCGCGCGAGTTCAATAGCAAAGGCATGTCGAATCCGTTGCGCTTCGCTTCGAGCTGCGAAAGACGCCCACTGACATAGTTCGCTCCCACTTTCGCCCTGGGCGGCGCCGAATTGTCTTTTATCCGCTCCCAACTGCTGATGCAACACGATATAGGATCAGTATACGCTCGTCCCTTCGCAATCGGCGCAATCATCAATCGTGCTTCGCTCGTTGAAGACCAACCACCCTCGTCATCAAAGAACAAGACGACGCGCATCGATACATCGTCCTCAAAACAGCACGCCTCGAGCGTCTCCTGGATTGCATCCAGCACCACGTCTACGGAACCCGAGTATGAAACATCAAGTATGCGGCATGACTGCATCAATCGTTCGACATGATCCCTTGCTCGAAACAGCGCGGTCATATTGTCGGCAGTCCGATATCCGCGAATCGTTTCGAAAACGTTCAATCCATACATCGTGGTTGGCGAAAGTATGCTTATCTTCGCGTCTTCGGGCTTTACGAGGCTTCCGTCAAGCCAAATCAATCGTTGATTTCTTGCGGGTGACACCTTAAAACTCCTCAAATGTCGCGAGAATATCCTCCGGCAACTCACGCCGTTTTGAGACTGCAACGTCGGATGATTCGACGCTGGAGTCATAGACTAGAATGGGCGAGTTTGGCCGAATGAATGGTGGTTTGAAAACGTAAGAGTATGAGCCGACATTGTCAAAAACCGCGATATCGCCGACATCAAATTCACCTTCGAATCCCCTAAAGAGCACATCGCCTTCGATACAGGTGAAGCCGACAATATCGGCATCAGCTCGTGACGTTCGAGGATTTTCGCTGCTTCCAAATATTGTTAGCGGAAGGTTTAGTTTTGATGCAAAGGACCCCAAATTAAAACGACTGCCGGCAACAGTTGCAAAGGTCTTCCCGCGAATTTCCTTCACGCTTTGAATCTGCGCCGCAAACTGCATCGAATCTGCAACAATTGCGCTGCCAGGCTCCAGCAATATGGGCACATCCACGAGACCAGTGTGGTCTAGCACTGTCGAAATTGCTTCCGCATATTGATCGAAAGTTGGCACCTCGTCAGCAAATTGGTTGGCAAGCGACTCCGGCATATTTCCGAAGAATCCCCCACCAATGTCAATATAACAGGATTGTAGCGCCGGAAAGTCGCAAAAGATTTTCGCCATCGACTCCGCACGAACCTTGTAGCTTGCGAGATCTCGATTGGGAAAGTGGCAATGCAAGCCGACAATTTCAACGTTCCCATGATCCAGAAGTGACTGAATACAAGCGGCCAGTTCGTCGCTTTCGGCATCAATGCCGAATCTGGATACCGCCTCGCCACACGAGAAATTGCAACGTACTCCTACTCTCGCCTTTTTCTCCAGTAACTCGGAAATTTCCAGTACGTCACGCACTTCTTGGGCAGAATCCAGATGAACTATGCTACCGGCTTTGAGATAGCGCTCCAGCTGTTGTCGTGACTTGATCGGGCCGTTTACAATTATGCGCTCAGCCTCGTTCCCAAAGTTAAGTGCGAAATCGAACTCCATTTCTGAGACAACCTCAGCTAACCAGCCTGCGGCACGGATCGCTTTGCAGACTTGTGGAATGTAGTTTGTCTTGTAGGAGTAGCTGAATATTGTATTCGGCCGACGTGATAAGAAAGCACTTTCAAAGTGTGCAATGTTGGCTTTTACTTTGGCGACGTCGAGGAGGTAGTAGGAGCTTCCGTGACGGTTAGTCAACGCTGCGAACCACTCGTGATTCCTTGGCAATTTACATTCCTCTTATTAAATGAAAGATAGCTTGGTAGCCAACGTGTATTCTACCCACAATAGTCGAAAACACTTATCTAATTGCGCTACATTTTGACACCAATTCAGGCGACAGTCTGGCACAGGAGATTACACCATTTGATGGTCCGCCAATCACGTAATCAA
>JBCAZN010000096.1:0-7885 GCA_038533035.1 Pseudomonadota bacterium | reverse complement strand
GAATGCGGGCTCAACAGGTAAAACTCGACCTCGGGTGCCACGACCGGCGACCAGCCTTTTTCTTCATAGCGAGCCAGCACCTTGCGCAGCACATTACGGGGCGATGTCGCAACCGGCGAGCCGTCGCGTTCGAAGCAGTCCATAAACACAGAGGCTGCCGGTTCCCGGGCCCAGGGTACGGGCCGCAATGTTTTCGGGTCTGCCTTCAGGATCATGTCGCGGTCTTCGACGTTGCTGGGATCTGCGACATAGTCTCCGGATATCATCTGCGCGAAGACGCCTTCCGGCATTTTCAGACCGCCGTCGGCGAACTTCTCCGCTGGAACAACTTTGCCGCGCGCAGCGCCGGCCATGTCAGGCACGATCGCCTCAACGTCTTCGGTTCCGTGTTCCCTGAACCAGCTATCGAATATTTCCTTACTCACACGACACCCGTCGTTTGGCCGCACGCTCCCTGCATGCGTCGCCGAACGCCTTGAACATGGCAACTGACAGTTTGTCTTCAGTTGCCTTCCACTCGGGGTGCCACTGCACCGCGAGATTAAATCCTTTCGCGTCATCGAAGCGGAACGCCTCGACGATGCCGTCATCTGCTATAGCCTCAACCGTGAGACCTTCACCCAGTTGGTTGACGCCCTGGCGATGCAACGAATTGACCGTCCAGCTCGATTGCCCGAGCAGCGACTCCAGCATGCCACCCTCGCTGAGGCTGATGTCATGCGCCGGGCCGTATTTTTCCGGAATAGTCTCGTCCGGAAACTCCGAATAACGATCGTGCCAGTGAAAGCCGGGCACCGCTGTAATGTCCTGGTGCAGGCTGCCCCCTGCAACGACGTTGAATTCCTGGAAACCACGGCAAATGGCAAACACCGGAATCGCCTGCTCGAGCGCCTGTCGCGCCAATGGCAACGTCAGCGCATCGCGGTGCGGATCGTGCAGCGTGTCCGGCGCACTCGGCTCACCGTCGTAGTGATGCGGTTCGATATCGGACGGGCTGCCCGTAAACAGGATGCCGTCGCAAATTGACAATAGCTCATCGATCTCGAGCAGGTCAGCAAGCACCGGAATTTGCAGTGGGATACCGGCCACGCAATCCGTGATCGCGCGAATGTACTTCTCGCCGACCTGGTGAAACGGGTGCCCTTCGTAAATACGCCGGTCAGCCGGTATTCCGATAACGGGTTTAGCCACTGACATCCGCGGACTCAGCTTTCTTGCCCAGCAACTTCAGTACGGCAACGAGAATCGCGATGCCGACGATGATCGACAGCCAGGCCGGCACCCCGTAACCGCCCGGGATCGTTCCTATCAACAGGCCGACCACACCGACCGTCACTGCATATGGCAACTGTGTGCGCACGTGCTCGACGTGGTTACAGCCGCTGGCGACTGATGACAGCACAGTAGTGTCAGATATCGGTGAACAGTGATCGCCCCAGACAGCGCCGCCCAATACGCAGGCAACCGATGAGTAGATGATGTGCATGCCGTCCGGATTGTCCATGCCGTTCATGCCCATCACCGCCCAGGCCAGCGGCAGAATCAGCGGCATCAGAATTGCCATGGTTCCCCAGCTCGTACCGGTTGTGAACGCCGTAATCGCGGCCAGTATGAATACGATGGCCGGTACCAGTTGCACGGGTACCGCGTCGGCCAGCACAGTAACCAGGAAGCTTGCCGTGTTAAGTGCCGCGGTCACATCGGACAACGACCAGGCCAGCACGAGAATCACCATACCGAACAGCATTGCCCGAACGCCGCCGAACCAGGCGTCGACGGTCTCGTGAACCGACAGGATTCTCTGCGTGATCGTCATGAAGGCAGCCACGAGCACGCCGACAAACGATGAATACATCATCGCGCGATACGGATCGGTCGAGCCGATGATGTCACGCAGGGTCGAACCTTCGCCGAGCATGTAGAGACTAACCCCGAGTGCAACGACCAGTGCAATGATAGGTACGAAACCGTTGAACGCACGCAGTGGAATATTTTCCTTTGCGTTCAGTTCATCGCCTTCCAGTGACGGTAACGCTTCGGCCGTTTCGGGTTTAACCCGACCGCCGCGCGCGCGCACCTCGGCCTTGTACATCGGACCGTAGTCGAGCCCGGTTGACGATACCAGGAAGACAAAGACAATGGCCAACACCGGGTAGAAGCTGTAAGGAATCGATTCCAGGAATATCGTGTACGCCTGCACACCCGACAGTTCGGGAATCGTACTGAGCGTCTGCGCGATCAATCCAATCTGGTAACCAATCCAGGTCGTCACAAGCGCGATGCAGGAAACCGGCGCGGCGGTCGAGTCAACGATGTAGGCGAGCTTCTCGCGAGAAATCTTTAGCTTATCGGTAAGGGACCGGGCCGTATTACCGACGACGAGCGTATTGCTGTAGTCGTCGAAAAAGATCATGAGTCCCATCAGCCAGACCGCAACCTGGCCGGCGACGGCGGTTTTGGCACGACTCACAAGCGCGAGGACAATGCTTGCCATGCCCCCGTTGCGCGTGATGATGCCGACCATGCCGCCAATCATCATCGTAAACAGCACGATGGAGGCGCGATCGGCATCGGCAAGCGCGCCAAGGACGTATATCTGGAAGCTGTCGAGGATGCCCTGTCCGGCGCCCATTAACGTAAATGATTGCAGTGCCGTTGCACCGAGCCACAGGCCGAGCAGCAAGGCCGGAATCACGTTGCGCAGCGTCAGCGCGATAACGATCGCAATCAGTGCAGGCAGGATCGAGATCCAACCCGGGACGACGCGGAGTTCAAGCGTCGTCGTCTCACCGCCAGAGGCGGCCGTAATTCGGGTTTTGCCGGACGACGTTATCTCGAACGAGTCGAATACGGCGCGGCCGTTCTCGTCGGCAGTTGCTGTCCAGGTATTGCCTTCGACGCCGAGCGTTACCTCCGCACCGGGAGTGGCGCCGTCCACGGCATATTCCATGGGGACATCGGCGAGGCCCACCGACGGCGCATCAATCTCCAGCGCAAATGCGGAAACGGGAAAAGCAATCGCGGCTATGAATGCAACGGCCAGTGTCACCGGGAATGAGCGACGGGTGAATGAGCGATCGGTCGGCCTGTGCATGAGGTTCTGAGTATTGATGTTGTTATCCTGCTGCCTCTTGTCGAGGCGAATCTTAGCACGCGCTCAGTAGCGAGGCTGCAGGTAGCTGGCGGTCGTCATCAGCGTCGCGCCAAGCTGCGCGCGACGCCCCTCCGACATGCGATGCGACGGACCGCAAATCGACAACGCACCGAGAATTTCGCCCATGCCGCCACGCACGACGGCGCCGACACCCGTGAAGCCTTCCTCTAGCTCATCAACGGTTTCGGCAAAGCCGCGATTACGGATCTCGCCAAGCTGTCGTTCGAGCGCGGCCATCTCCGTGATCGTTTTCGGTGTATACGATGCGAGCGTCTGGCCGAGACGATCCGCACCGTTTTGCTCAAAGGCCATAAATGCCTTGCCGGTCGACGTCGCGTGAATCGGCCAGCGCGTACCGACATTGCCGGACGCACCAACGAAATGCCGCCCGCTGACCTCATCCAGAATCAGCATCGTGTCGTCAACCGGTACCTCGAGCGTCGCTGTCTCGCCAGTCTCATCGGCCAGGCGCTTGAGAAACGGACGCGCGCGCAACCGCAGATCATTGTTCGACAACGCCTGCACGCCGAGCGCCATCATGCCGCGACCCAGGCGATAAGCACCATTCGCGGGATTGCGCTCCAGCAGTTCCTCGCTGTGCAGCGCTTGCAACAACCGATGGGTCGTCGTCTTGTTGAGATTTGCACTGGCGCTGATTTCGGCGAGCTGCAGCTCGGGTTTCTCAGCTGTGAATTGCTTCAACAGGCGGATCGCCCGCAGTGCAGCTTGGGCGCCTTTTGGCGGTGACTTGTCGTGCATCCGTTTGTTCCACAATATGAATTATTCTTTCATATTATAGTATCACGCGGACTATTGCGGTAGCAGAGTAAATCGTCGATGCTCTGCGCGTCGTCCAACGAGAATGCTCCATGGCCAAAAAATCTTCCCTGCTTGCCGAGTTGCGCGCCGCCGAAAAACGCTACGGCAAGTTCGAGTCGATGGATCTTTTGATGCCGGACCTGAGCGGCTTTCTGAAAGGCAAGCGCATTCGCCACGACGATATCGACAAAGCCTGCAAAGGCGACTTTGTTTTCTGCGCGGGCATTACGATGCTGACCGGTCTTGGCGAGACGGTCTCCGGAATACCGTACGGGGAAGACGACGGGGATCCGGATCTGCCGACAGCATTGATTCCCGGTTCGGTCGCGCCGGTGCCCTGGGCGAACAAGCCGATGGGCCAGGCGATGTTCCGCATGGTTGCGGAAGATGGCGGTGACTTTTTCGGCGACCCGCGCACTGTTCTCGAGAACGCACTCAAGCCGCTGAAAAAGCGCGGCCTCAAGCCCGTCGTGGCGACCGAGCTCGAGTTTTACCTGCTCGATGCCAATTCCGACGAGATGCGTCCGGGCACGCCGAAAGTTCCGGGCACGAATCGCGTGCATCCGGGAACGCAGGTGCAACACCCCGATGACCTGTTCGAAGTTGAGGGATTCCTGGACGATGTGTACGACTGGTGTGACCTACAAAACATTCCGGCCGGGCCCGCAATTTCCGAGTACTCGCCGGGGCAGTTCGAGATCAACCTGCGTCATGTGGATGACGCCGTCCTTGCCTGCGACCATGCTGTCCTGTTGAAGCGCGTTATCAAAGCCGCGGCGCGCAAGCACGGTTACATTGCCTGTTTCATGGCCAAGCCGCTCGAGGACGAAGCCGGCAGCGGCTTGCACGTGCACATGAGCCTTGTCGACAGGAATGGCAAAAACTACTTCTCGCAGGGTAAGGACAACCTCGCAGAGCCGCCCTTTTCGGCAAGACTGCGTCAGGCCGTCGGTGGTCTTCTGAAACTGATGCCGGAAACCACACTTTTGTGCGCTCCGAACGCGAACTCGTATCGGCGCCTACGGCCCGACATGTTCGCGCCGGTCGAACCGAACTGGGGCGTCAATCATCGAGCAGTATCGATCCGCATACCGGAATCCGACGCCAGCAACCTGCGCCTTGAGCACCGCGTGGCTGGTGCGGACGCCAACCCGTACCTGGTTATGGCGGCACTAGTTGCGGGTGTGGACTACGGACTAAAAAACAAGATCGATCCGGGCACGATGGTTGAACAGGGTGCCGAGATCACGCCGAAACTGAAGATTCCGAATCGATGGGAAGCAGCTATCGATCGGTTTGCACGCAGCAAAGTACTGCCGGAATACCTCGGCAAGGACTACTGCAAATATTACGCAATGAATCGCCGCGCGGAAGCTGAAAAGTTTCACAACGCCGTCAGTCAGCTCGACTACGACTGGTACCTGCGCAACGTCTAGTCGCTGTCGTTGGCGCGGGCCAGGTCCGCATCGATGTGCCGCCCGCCGAGCCAATAGGACAGCGACGCGAGCGGCACTACGGCCACGACCGTGATCAGCAGCGCGTAACGTAGTGACTCCTGACCGAACGTCGGGTCGAGTGCATCGCTCAACAGCCCTGTCAGCCATGGCCCCAGCGCCAGGCCGATGATATTGATGATCAGAAGCACAATGGCAGACGCGACAGAGCGCATTCGAAGTGCAACGAGACTTTGCACCTGCGCGAGCACGGGCGCGAGGTACACGTTCATTGTTGCCGCGGGTACGACGAACAACCACAGCACCAGTTGCCAGGAATCAGCGAGAAACGTCCAAATCAGCAATACGGCCGAAATAGCAATCACGCCGGCGATAAACGTCAGCGATCGTCGCTGCGTTGATCGACCGAGTTTGTCGGCGATATAGCCGCCAAAGAAAAACCCGGCGCCGCCGGAAATTCCTAAAATCAGCCCCAGCCAGACCCCGATCTGGACAAACGGAATGGCAAAACTGCGATCCATGAAACTTGGCAGCCAGTTGATTACCGAGTAGCCGACGAAAGACGAAAGACCCGCACCCAGCGCCATGTAAATAAACGACCGGCGGCGCAGGAGAAAACGGAATACCTGGCCAAGTGTTGGCGCCGCGTCGCTGGCCGTGCGCCCTTCCGACGCACCGCGCTGCGGTTCAGGGAGCGTGAAGCGAACGATCGCGGCAAGCAACAGTCCAGGCAGACCGACGATAAAAAACGTCTGGCGCCAGCCCATGTTCTGCACAACCCAGCCACCAGCAAGGTACGCCAGCATGATGCCTGCTGAAATGCCGAGCGTGTAAAAGCCCATTGCCGTTGAGCGCTTTTCGGGCGGATACAAATCGGAAATCATTGAATGCGCCGGCGGACTGCAGCCGGCCTCGCCAATACCGACGCCGATGCGAGCGAGTCCGAGGTGCCAGATGTTTTGCGCAAGACCCGACACGGCCGTCATCGCGCTCCAGATTGCGACCGCGGCGGCCAGCAGATTGCGACGGTTCGCGCGATCCGCATATTGCGCGATCGGGATACCCAGCGTGACGTAAAACAAGGCGAAGGCGGTGCCAGCCAACGCACCGAGAATCGCGTCGCTGGAGCCGAACTCCGACTTTATGGCGGGCAGTAGAATCGCCAGGATCTGGCGATCGACGAAATTGAACATGTAGACGATGGCAAGCACCACCATCGCATAGCGCCGATTTGCCGTAGTCATCAGTGTGTTGCAGCGGGCGCAGCAGTGCCCGCGTTCGGGCGCCGCGGGTCCGACGCACCGCGATACACACCGTCGCGAATGCCGACGCTCTGGATGCTACCCATTGCGCGGCGTTCCTGGATTTCGTGGCCGCGTGCTTTGAGCAGCTTGATCGTATCGGGACTGAATCCTGACTCCATTTGCAACACATCGGGATACCATTGATGGTGCATGCGCGGTGCGGTTCCCGCTTCCGCCAGGTTCATCTCATGATCGATCGCGTTGACGATAACCTGCAAGACCGACGAGATGATCCGACTGCCACCCGGACTACCCGTCGCAAACCACGGTTCGCCGTCGGTAAACACCATCGTCGGCGTCATTGAGCTCAGCGGTCGCTTGCCGGCCTCGACCGCATTGGCTTCGCCGCCGAGCAGACCGAATGCATTCGGCACGCCCGGCTTTGCGGAAAAGTCGTCCATTTCGTTATTCAGCAAAAAGCCGGCACCTGCAACCGCGATCCCGGACCCGTAAGAAAAATTCAGCGTGTAGGTGTTCGCAACGACGTTGCCATCGGCATCGATCACCGAAAAGTGCGTCGTATCCTCAGTTTCGTGTGGCGGCGGAACACCGGGCGCCACATCGTCGGAATTGCGCACCGTGTCCATGCGAATGGTCGCAGCAAGCTCCCTGCCATACGCTTTGCTGGTCAGCCAATCACTCGGCACGTCCCAGTAGTCGGGATCGCCGAGGTGTTTCGATCGGTCCGCATACGCGAGCCGCATGACCTCGGCCAGCAGGTGCACATTGTCCGCGCTACCTGCGCCAAGTTCCGCAACCGGAAAGTGTTCGAGGATGTTCAGCATTTGCACAACGTGAACACCGCCCGAGCTCGGTGGCGGCATCGTCACAATTTCATGACCGCGATACTCGCCGCGAATGACGCCGCGTATCGTTGGTTCGTAAGCTGCCAGGGATGCCGCATCGATCAGACCACCGCCACGCTCCATTTCGGCAACGATCTTTTCGGCAATCGCGCCTTTATAAAACACGTCAGGACCCAGTTCGGCGATCAGCTCGAGCGTGTCGGCCAGGTCGGACTGGACAAGTACTTCACCAGGCTCGTACGGGACGCCGCCGTCTTTGTAGAAATAGGCGCAGGCGGCCTCGGTACGGCACAGGTATTCGTTGCGCAGCTTCAACATAACTGAAAGGTCGTAGCTGACGACAATACC
>JBCAZN010000095.1:0-7947 GCA_038533035.1 Pseudomonadota bacterium | reverse complement strand
CGTTATATCAATTCCTCTTTGGGCGCTCATCACCTGGACGACATCGAGTCGCATTTTGCAGTTTCTGGTTGCAGCGATGGTAATCTTTTATTTCGCAGCGGCGTTGATGGAGGAGCGCACAAAGAGGAATTGATATAACGAAGCCAACCCAGAGTTCTTCAGCTTCCACTGCAATGCCGCCCGCCACGAGGCCGGCGCCCGCTGCAACGGTCGCGATGGCAAGCTGATGCAAAAAGACGCCGCGATCCGCCTGGCGCAGCAACCAGATGCCGAAGCCCAGGTATAGCGCGCCGATAACCGAAAGGACGAACGTGCCATCAAAATCGAATCCTGTATAAACGATCGCACCGGCAAGCAGCATCATGATAATGGCCGTTATCCAGGCGCCGATACCGACGACCCAACGCACGTACCACGGTGCCGGTGCGTCACTCATCAGCCGACTCCCGGTGTATTTTTTTGTTGATGGCGTTGAGAACTTTGACCAACACGCCGCTGACACCAACGCACCAGGCAACAAGAACAATAAGGCTCGTGATCAGGCCAGCCGCTTTGCTTCCGAAGCCGATAACTTCGTGAATGCCGCGACCACCGAGTGCCATTGCCATGAGTGCAATGAACCCGGCGACAACCGAGACAGCGGGAACGGAAGGGCGCACGCGAAGATAGAACGCCATCAGCGATACGCACGCAACGACGAACGCGACAAATCCCGGTGCAAAGCGATCGGAATCGAAGACGTAACCGAGCGCAGGAACGAACAACATCCCGACCGCGAAAACGACGAGTGCGACCTGAAACCAGCGATCGTCCAGCCACTTCGCGCCCTTCATGATCGCAACTTCTCGCAGGAGTGCGAGCGCCACAACGAAAATGCCGATTACAGCGATGAGCTGCTGGTGGTCCAGCTTGCCGAGCGGCACGAGAACCTGTTCGCCGTAGAAGCTCGCTGCCGCAATCACTATTACGATCCAGAGCATCCAGTGCGCGCTGCTCTTTGATGCAAGCGCCCACGGCAAGATCAGGGCGGACCACGCAACAAAGAGCTCCCATGCATCGGCGCCCGTCTGATAGACCTGCCCGACGACCGCAAACAGAACACCCGTGAACACGGACGCGGCGATCAGCAAGCCTTCGCCCATTGGTTTGTCGATGCGTGCGACCATCGCCCCGATAAATGCAGTCAGGATGGCGCCCTGCAGGATTGCAAATTTGGCGAACGGAGACAGCACGTCCCAGTTGTAAGCGAAGAAGAATACGACGCCGGCAAGCAGATGCAGGCCGCCGAGAAAGGCAAGCGTGCGAACCGCCCATCGGTGCCAGAGGCGGCCATCGCGAGCGTCCTGCACCGCGGCAAGATAGCCGTCGGCGCTTATCTCGCCCGCACGTCGCATAGCGTTGACTTCTGACAGGCTCGTTGGCGGTTCCGTCATGCCGCCAATAGTAAAGGTTTCCCGTTAGTCGCGCAGCGACCGCAGAAACTCGGCCGGATCACCGCCCTGCTCGAGGACCTCCACCAGCGCCGAACCAACAATGGCGCCGGACGCATGCGCGCCAACGCTGGCGACATCTTTCGCGTCGCGAATGCCGAACCCGGCACACACCGGGATTTTCGACATGGCAGACACCTTGTCGAGGTAGCCGGCAAGGTCAGCAGGCAAGCCGGTATCGCCGCCCGTTATTCCGGTAATCGTGACCGCGTAGACGAAGCCTCGCGATTCATCACACAGCATCTGCAACCGGTCGTCCGGCGTTGCCGGCGTTACCAGCTGGATGATGCCGAGGCCCTTCGCCTCCATTGCCGCGCGAATGTCGGCTGATTCCTCGTAGGGCAGGTCCGGCACGATAAATGCGCCGACGCCGGCGGCCAGCGCGCGATCGGCGAGCTTGTCGTAACCGAATGCGAGTAACGGATTGAGGTAGGACATCATGACCAGCGGCGCATCAATGTCGCCCTGCGCCGTGTCGAGCTGGTCGAAAATCCACTCGAGGCTGACACCCTTTCGCAGTGCCTCAAAACTGGACCGCTGGATGGTCATGCCATCGGCCATCGGGTCCGAGAACGGGATGCCCAGCTCAACGACATCACCCACCGCCGCTACCTGCTTGAGGGTTTCGATAAAGTCCTTCGGCTCCGGATAGCCGGCCGTAATGAACGGCACGAGCCCCGTGCGACCGGCGTCGTTGGCCGCTTGCAACGCCGCGCTGATTTTCTCGTGCGCCGTCATGACGTGCGAATCCTGGCCGGGTACTTTGTCAGCGTCGGCATGTCTTTGTCACCGCGGCCCGAGTTGCCGATAAGTATGCGCTTGCCCGGATTCTTCCTCGCGTATTCGCGTGCGGCCGCGTACGCGTGCGACGTTTCGAGCGCCGTGAGAATGCCCTCGGTCGCGCAGAGTTCTTCGAGCGCTTCAAGCGCCTCGTCGTCGCGAGCCGAAATATATTGCACGCGACCGGTCGCCTGCAGCAGCGCATGTTCGGGACCGACGCCGGAATAATCGAGGCCGGCCGAGATTGAATGCGTCTCCTGCACCTGACCGTCGTCGTCCTGCAGGATGATCGTGTACGAGCCCTGCAACACGCCGGGTGTTCCGGTGGCGAGCGTTGCCGCGTTTTGGCCGAGGCCATCACCGGTACCGCCCGCCTCAACACCGATCAGTTCAATGTCATCACCGAGCATCGGATAGAACAGGCCGATAGCATTCGAGCCGCCACCCACGCATGCGAACGCAACGTCGGGCAGCGCCCCGGCCTGGTCGAGCATTTGCTGGCGCGATTCTTCGCCGATAACGGATTGCAGTTCGCGAACAAGATACGGGTAAGGATGGGCACCCACGGCTGAGCCGAGCAGGTAGTAGATGCCGTTCGGATCGGTCACCCAGGCACGTAACGCTTCGTCAATCGCTGCACGCAGGGTCTTGTCGCCCGATTCGACCGCGACCACCTCCGCGCCGAGTCGGCGGATGCGATCGACATTCGGTGCCTGGCGCTCCATATCGACAGCGCCCATGTACACGGCGCACGGAATGCCAACGCGCGCACACGCGGCGGCCGATGCGACACCATGCTGGCCGGCACCGGTTTCGGCGATGACACGCTTAGCGCCGAGTCGCTTGGCCAGGAGTGCCTGGCCGATCGCATTGTTAATTTTGTGAGCGCCCGTGTGCGCCAGGTCTTCGCGCTTGATCCAGACCTCGGCACCCCACAGTTCGGAAAGCCGCGGCGCGAACGTCAGCGCCGTGGGTCGTCCGACCCATTCACGCAGTTCTTTCCTGAATTCCGCCTGGAAAGCGTCGTCGTGCAGATGGTCCTTGACCCCCTGCTCGAGTCGCTCGAAGGCGGGCACAAGCGTTTCGGGTACGTAACGCCCGCCGAACGGACCAAAGCGGCCGCGCTCGTCAGGCATCTCACCCCTGATGGCTGCATCGAGAAGCGCTTTGGCCTCGTCGGCTGCAAACAATGTACTCACAGGTTTCTCCCGGCAGCTTTCGCTGCAGTTACAAATTCGTTTATTAGCACGGCACTTTTCTCGCCGGGCGCCGACTCGACACCACTCGAGACATCAACACCGTACGGTCGAACTGTCCGGATTGCGTCGGCAACGTTCGACGGATCCAGCCCGCCGGCCAAAATCATGTTGCGACTCTCAGCCACCTGCGCGGCACGCGCCCAGTCAACAGTCTCCCCGGCCCCGCTCTCGGCACCCTCATACAAAAACCTGGTGTCAGTGACCATGTTTTCCACAAACCTGGTGTCAGTGACCATGTTTTGCGCCGTGTTTTCTTCGCGATAAACAAGCCAGCGTTCGACGGTGTCCGGCACGTCCAGGCTGTCAAAGTCTTCTGCGTCGGTTTGCAGGACATCGGGGCTGAAGCCGTGCAAAACGGCCAGCCACTCGTCGTTGCTTGGATGGCGCATCACGGCGACTCTTTTCACATGATCGGGTACATCGGCTGCCGCGTCGGATGCAGCTTCCGAGGATACATTACGTACTGACTTTGGATGGAACACGAAACCGATCGCGTCGGCACCGGCTTGAACAGCCGCTGAGGCATCGTCTGCATTTCGCAAACCGCAGATCTTCACGAACATGCGGTCGCTCCCGCCTCGCGCATCGCCGTTACCAGCGCCGCCGGGTCCTCGCTGCGCATCAACGCGGTGCCGACCAGCGCCATGCGATAACCCCACCCCGCAACTCTCGCGGCATCAATCGGTTCATGTAACCCGCTCTCGGCAACACAGGTTGCGTTTGGCAGGCACTCGGCCAGATTTCTGAGCCGCTCCGGATCGACATCGAGGGTACGCAGGTTACGGGTATTAACGCCGACCAGCAGGTTGCCCGGCACATTGTCGACAAACAGCGCGGAACGGCGCAGGTCATCTTCGTCAAATGCTTCGAGCAAGACGAACATGCCGTGTTCAAATGCGCAGCTGAGCATTTCTGCGAGTTTCGCATCGTTTAGCATCGCGGCGATCAGCAGCACACCGCTGGCGCCGGCCTTGCGTGCTTCCAGGACCTGCACCGGCTCGACGAGGAAGTCCTTGCGCATGACGGGCGTGTCCGGCGCGGCCGCAACCACTTCCTCGAGGTGCGCGAGCTCGCCATCGAAACGGCTGGGTTCGGTAAGGACCGAAATTGCGGCGGCGCCACCTGCCGCATACGCCGCAGCGCGATCAGCGCGAGAAACCTGGTCACTGACACCGAGTTTTCCTTCGGCCGGTGAGCGGTCTTTTATCTCTGCGATGATGTCAAAGGCGCCGAGCGTCAGTGGCACGACCGGTTTGTCAAAGTCGGCCGACGCAAATGTCCCGGCAGCGGCGGCTCGTTCCGCGCTGCGCACAGCCATCGTTTCAAGAAAATCACTCATCCGTTTTCGAAATGCGCTCGCAGTCGTTCAAGAAACGCCGCCGCGCGACCATCGTCGATTGCGGCAGCCGCCTGCGCGACGCCGTCGACAGGGTTTGTCGCAACGCCCTGGACTTCGAGCATCAGCGAGACGCCCATCAACAATGCATCGCGGTGCGCACCCTTGTCCTCACCCGTAAACACGCGCGCGAGCTCTTTTGCATTGTGTTCGGCATCGCCGCCGGCGAGGTCGCCTGGCGCACAACGCTTGAGTCCGTAGTCTTCCGGCGTGCGCACCGACTCGCTCACATTGCCCGGCGTTACCGTGTGCAGGACAAACTCACCAACCGGCGTCGCCTCGTCCCAGCCCGGTTCGCCGTGAACGACGAAGGCCTTTTCAAGCGATAACCCGGACAACGCGTCCGCCATCAGTTTTGCCGCCGCTTTGCTGTACGCGCCGATCAACATGAATGGCGGCGCGGCAGGATTGGTCAACGGACCCAATACATTGAACACGGTGCGAACACCCATCGCGCCACGTACAGGCACGACGTTTTTCATCGCGGGGTGATACGACGGTGCAAACAGAAAAGTAAAACCGGTTGCTTCCAGGCAGGCCACGTCACCACCTTCAGGCAACGGTAACGGCATGCCCAGGCACTCGAGCATATCCGCGCTCCCCGACTTGCTCGACACCGATCGGTTGCCGTGTTTCACAACGCGACAGCCGCACGCGGCAGCCAGCAAGCCCGTGCCAGTCGAAATATTCAGCGAACCGGAGCCGTCGCCGCCCGTGCCGACGACATCGACACCTGGCGCACCCTGCGGAATTTGAGGATCAATCGCGAGCTCGCGCATCGCACGTGCGAAGCCGCGAATTTCGTCTGCGGTTTCGCCTTTCGCCCGCAGTCCGGCGAGCAACGCACCGGCAAACGCTGCATTCAGCTCGCCCGCCGCAAACTGTTGCATCAGGTCATACGCCTGCTGCTCTTCAAGGTCTGAGCCATTGAGCAGCCCGTCGAGAATCTCGCTATTGCTCATTTCGCCTCCATCCGCATGAAGTTGGTCATGAGTAACTCACCTTCAGGCGTCAGCACACTCTCCGGATGAAACTGCACGCCCTCAATTTGCAGGCTCTTGTGCCGCACGCCCATGATGACGCCGCTGTCGGTCGACGCGGTCACCTCGAGTGTGTCCGGCAGCGAATCGTTCTCGGCGCACAACGAATGATATCGACCAACCTCGAACGGCTGCGAGATGCCCTCGAAAATCGTTTTACCGTCATGCTTGATGTCGGATGTTTTGCCATGCATAAGGCGTTCGGCGCGCACGATTTCGCCGCCTTGCTGCTGCACGATGCTCTGGTGCCCGAGGCAAACGCCGAGGATCGGAATCTCGCCTGCGAACGCCGCGATCATATCGAGCGACACGCCCGCATCCTCCGGTCGTCCGGGCCCGGGTGAAATAACAAGATGCGTCGGCTCGAGCGCCCTGCCTTCCTCGACCGTGATCATGTCGTTGCGATGCACAATGACATCGGCGCCGTGTGCCGCAAACGCCTGCACCAGGTTGTAGGTAAACGAGTCGTAATTGTCGACCAGCAACATACGCACATGCGCGAATTCTTTCGTGCCAACCATTAAAGGCCCTCCTCAGCGATCTCGAGGGCGCGCCTCAAAATTGCGCTCTTCGCCAGTACTTCCTTGTACTCCCTCTCGGGCACCGAGTCGGCAACGATACCGGCACCAGCCTGGAAACTGTACTCATCACCCGAGAAAACCAGCGTGCGTATCGTGATGGCCTGGTCCATGTCGCCGCTGAGGCCAAAATAGCCCGCCGTACCGGCATACAAACCGCGCCCAACCTGCTCCATTTCTTCAATGATCTGCATCGCGCGCACCTTGGGCGCCCCGACAAGGGTGCCGGCCGGGAAACTCGCGGCGAACAGGTCAAACTGGTCAAACTGAGGCGCAAGCTCGCCCTTGACACCGCTCACGATGTGCATGACGTGGCTGTAGCGCTCGATCGCGCGGTACGGTTCGACGTGCACACTGCCGGCACTTGCAACCCGACCCAGGTCATTGCGCGCAAGGTCGACCAGCATGACGTGCTCGGCCGCCTCTTTCGGGTCTGCGAGCAACGCTGTCTCATTCGCGTCGTCTTCCTCGGTGTTCGCGCCGCGCGGCAGCGTTCCTGCAATGGGTCTCAATGACGCCGTATCGCCATGCAACTTCACGAGCGCCTCCGGTGAGGATCCCGCGACCTGCACATCGCCGAAGTCGAAGAAGAACATGTACGGCGACGGGTTCAACAGGCGCAGCGCGCGATACGCTTCGAACGGCGGTACGTTGGTCTTGCCGCGGAATAACACCGACAGCACGATCTGGTAAATGTCGCCGGCAGCAATGTATTCCTTGCAGGCCTCGACTCGCTCGCAGAACTCCGCTTCGGTCAGGCTGCCTTCGGCCGGCCCGACTGACACGCCGTTGGTCAGTTTCGGCACGGGACCGCGCAGCAGCTCGATAACCCGGGTACGCAGCGCCTGGCGCTCTTCTTCGGAGCCATCGTGCAGCAGTGCGACGCGCCGCGTCAGGTGATCGAACACAAGCAGTGAGGATGGCGCAACGAAAGCAGCATCGGGAACGCTGGTCTGTTTCTCGGTATCGACGGGCAATCGTTCGAAGAGACGCACTACGTCGTAACCGGAGACCCCGACGAGCCCGCCCGCAAACGGCAGGTTGTCGGCCGGCTGCGGCCGCGGCGCCTTGTTGATTGCGTCGCGCAGTGCATCGAGATACTGCTGCTGCGTTGCGGGTCGCGGCTTTGACTCGCCGTTAATCGTCAGCGAGTCGGCGTCCATGCGCACTTCCACAGCGTCGCCGAAGCCCAGGAACGAGTACCGTGCCAACCGCTCGCCGCCCTCGACAGACTCGAGCAGGAAGCGTGGCTGCAGTTCGCCGAGCTTCAGGTAGGCCGATACCGGGGTATCGAGATCAGCCGCTATGTCAAAAGGTGCCTGCATTGGTCATCCACATATAAAAAAACCCGTCTTGCGTTGGCAGAGACGGGCTTTGGTATTCGTTTTGCGTATGCGTGTACTA
>JBCAZN010000094.1:0-7949 GCA_038533035.1 Pseudomonadota bacterium | reverse complement strand
AGCTCATGGTTCGAGCATGCGCAAATCGCCGGCGACTGGCAACCATGACGGCTCAATTGAGGCGAGGTAACCGCGTGACGTTCGTGGCACACTTGTCCGAAGAATAAAAACCGGGGATCTCCATGTCGGACAATCATCACCACGTTCGGACGCTGGGCGTTCGTGACATGACGCTGTTCACGGTCTCGGCCGTGTTGCTGCTTGAGACCCTGGCCGCGTCGGCGTCGATTGGCGTTTCGAGTATCACCTGGTGGTGCATTCTCGGCGTCGCCTTTTTCATTCCGTACGGGCTGATCAGCGCCGAACTCGGCACCACCTACCCCGAACAGGGCGGCATCTACGCCTGGGTGCGCGACGCATTCGGCAGTCGCTGGGGAACGCGCGTTACATGGCTTTACTGGCTCAACAACGTGCTGTGGCAGGCGTCACTGTATGTACTGTTCGCCGGTATTTTCTCTGCCATGTTCTTGCCGCAGATGAACCTGGTAACGGAATTGCTGATCGCCATCGGGCTCGTGTGGCTGACGTTCCTGATCACGACGCTCGCATTGTCGGTGGGCAAGTGGATCCCGAACGCCGGCGCCGTCATCAAGATCATTACGTTCGTCGCATTGATCGTAGGTGGTATCTGGTTCGCGACACAGGGCAGCGATGGTGTCGCGAACGACTTTTCGTTAGGCGCTTTCGTGCCGGAGTGGGGCAGCAGTACCCAATACATCTCAACCATTATCTACGGCATGGTCGGTTTTGAACTGATGTCGTCGGCCAGTGAAGAAATGAAAGATCCGGTACGGGACGTACCACGCTCCATTCTCTGGTCCGGCGTACTGATTTTCCTCGCTTATATCTTCGGCACGTTTGCAATTCTTGCTGCCGTGCCGGTGCAGAACGTGGATCTCGTCGAGGGCCTGGTCGATACCTTCATGCAACTGTTCGGCGGCAGCACGCTCGGTAACGGTTTCGCGATGGCGCTCGGTGTAATGGCGTTATTCACGATTTTTTCCAACGGCACGACCTGGGCGATGGGCGCCAATCGCGCCGCGGCGCAGGCGGCTATCGATGGCGAGCTGCCGCGCGTGTTCGCGAAAGAGCACGCCACGCACGGCACCCCGGTTGGCGCAGCGTTCATCATGGCAGCGTTGACCACAGTCGTATTGCTTGCCTACGCATTTGTTGCGGGCACCAATGCCGACCTGTTCTGGAGCCTGTTCGCGGCCAGCGCCGTGCTGTTCCTGATGCCGTACATCGGCGCCATTCTGGCATTCCTGCACATGCGCGAACATGACGCGGATCGACCGCGTCCGTTTCGTGTTGGCGGCGGCCACGCCGGAGCCATGCTCGCGACGACGCTGTGCGTGGGTTTACTCGGCCTGTCGATCGTGCTGTTTATGTATGTCCCCGACTTTGGCTTTGACTGGCCCGTTGTCATCGGTGCCGGCGTTTCCATCGCACTCGGTGAAATTGCCATCCGTTACGCAGAGAGCGAACGCCGGTCCGACTGATGCGCGAGCAGCTGAGTCCCGCCGACCTGCGCTTTACGCCGCCGGAATTGCCAACCGACGTTGTGCTCAACGTCGTTGCCGAGCATTGGGGTCTGACGGGCGAGCCTGAACATTTAAGCGGCGAACGTGACCAGAACCTTCGATTGCTAATCGCCGACGGCACGAGCTACGTCGTAAAAGTTGCGAGCCCGGTCGAAGACCCGATCTTCGCCGATTACCAGACGCGTGCGATGCAGCACGTTGCGGAAACGGACGCGGGCATCCCGATTCCGCGAGTCATTCCATCAAAGACCGGGCATACCTCGCACTTGCTCGAACACGAGGACGGCAAGCACATTGTGCGCGTCTTGAGCTGGGTCGACGGCGCGCCGCTCGGCTCGTTCCCTCCGCCGCCGACAGAAACGGCCGCTGCCATTGGCCGGCTGCAGGGCAGGCTTTGCAAGGCGTTGAGCGACTTTTCGCATCCGGCCGCCACGCACTTCATGCCCTGGGACATTCTGAACGGACTTGTTGAATCCGAGCAACTCGCCGGCTTTCTCGGGCCGCAGGCCGCTGCCTGTACCGAGACGCTCACGCGACTGCGCGACACGTCGCTGCCGCGCATGCGTGAGTTTCCGCACCAGGTTATTCATAACGATGCGCATGGCTTCAACGTCATGTGCGACCCGGACAACCCGTCTCGTATCACGGGCCTGATCGACTTCGGCGATCTCGCGTACCGCCCGCTGGTTGTCGATCTTGCCGTTTCTTTGACCAGCCTGCTGGAGCGCAGCCCGGCGCCCTACGACAATGCAGCCGCCGTCGTCAGCAACTTTCAGGCTGAATTTCCGATAGATCGTGGCCAGCTCGAACTGTTACTCGACGCTATACTGGCACGCGCAATTCTCGTCGTGCAGTTGCTGGAGTTTCGTGCCGAATTCGTGACCGACGATGCCGAACTTCGCGACGAGGACATTCCACAATGCCGCGACGGCCTGGACCGGATTCTTGCACTCGAGCAACGCGAATTCCTGGAGGCAGTAACCCGAAATGAGTGACGAACTGATCGCGCGCCGCAAGCAAGTGCTCTCGCCGGCCTACTATCACTTCTATGACAAGCCGCTGTACCTCGTTCGCGGCGAGGATGTCTGGCTATTCGACGACGCAGGCAATCGCTACCTCGACTGCTACAACAACGTGGCGTCCGTCGGCCACTGCAACCCGTACGTTGTCGAGCAGGTAACGAAGCAGATCGGCACGCTCAATACGCATACCCGCTACCTGCACCACGCGATCGTCGAGTTTTCCGAAATGCTCGTGGCTACGTTGCCAGGCGATCTGTCGGTCGTAACGCTGGTGTGCACGGGTACCGAAGCCAACGATCTCGCCTACCGCATTGCCTCGACCGTTACCGGCAACCTCGGCGCGATATGCACAACAGGCGCTTACCACGGCAACTCGACGCTCGTCGCCGAGCTGTCGCCGGACTTCAAACGTTCACGGCCGAAGCCCGACTTTATCGCCGATGCCGTCACACCGGACCTGTATCGCGGGCCGCTTGATGCGAATGATCCGAACGTTTTCGAAAACTACGCCGACCTCGTCGACGATGCGATCAACGAACTGGCCGAGCACGGGCACAAGCCGGGCATGATGATCATCGATTCGATTTACGATTGCGCCGGCATCCACACGCCCGGTCCTGCATACCAGCAGCGCGTTCACGAGAAGGTGCGCGCGGCGGGCGGGCTCATCGTTTGTGACGAGGTGCAGTCCGGTCTAACTCGCATGGGCGACAACTACTGGGGCTTCATGGACTCGGGTGTCATTCCGGACATCGTCACGATGGGCAAACCGATGGGCGACGGTCATCCGTTGGCCGTTGTGGTTACAACGCCGGAGATCGCCAATGCGTTTGCAGAGCACGACAGTTATTTCAACACCTACGGCGGCAATCCGGTATCCGCGACCGCTGGCAAGGCCGTGCTCGAATTCGTGCAACGCGACAACCTGCTCGCGAACGTCAAGAAGAGCGGTAACTACCTGTTGGCCGGTTTTGCACGCCTGGCCGAGAAGTACCCGCTGATCGGCGACATTCGAGGCAAGGGCCTGTTCCTTGCGGTCGAGTTTGTCGAAGACCGGGAGACGAAAGCGCCCGCATCAAAACAGGCCGCCCTGATTCTCGAGCACATGCGTCAGCACGGGGTGCTCGCCGCACTGATCGGGGAGCACAGCAATTCATTGAAGATTCGGCCGCCACTTACCTTCACGACGACACACGCCGATATTGCGCTCGAGGCACTTGAGAGCGCGTTGGCCACTGTGAGCTAGTATTTAGCCACTAGCGGTCGCTTAATCCTGCTCGGTGCTGAAATTCAGGGGCGACCCCATTCGATTTTGCGTATCGACATTCCGTTTCTATCGGTGGAAACGATTACCGTAACAGCCTCGGCATAGTCAACACCGCTTACCGATACGTAAACCCAGCCGACGTCGTCGGGTTTCTTATCTGGCCAATCCTCCATCGTTTCGATGAAGCCGTCCACCTTCGCCGGCGAACTGCCGTACTCGACCATTGCTTCGAACGTTTGTCCCAATTCGCCAGCTGAGTGCTTCTTTTGCAATTCCGGATTAAGCATCTGGTGCGCTTCGTCATACGCACCATTGGTCAGCGCGGCAGCGAAGCGCGTAGCAAATTGTGGATACTCCACTCGCATTTCCTCAGTGATCGTAGAATTGCTCGACGAAGGGCGATCATCTGAGCACGCCGTCAAGAGCAATATCGCCACCACCAGCCAATGATTTTTCATAGACGATCCCTTTAAATCGGATGTTTTGCGCCCATCACGGACGGCCAGAGCCAGCTGCGCATGATTCACGGGCCTACTTCACCTCACAGATTGTTTGCTGCCCCCACCCAATAAATGTGAAAGGTTTACCACCCAGTTTTCGACATTCCACTTCGTCGGTAATGCCATCGTAGACGCGCTTCATGTACTTTTCTTCCGGACCGGGACAGTAGTCGCTGCACGCGAAAACTTCGACTATTTTCGGAAGTTCTGGCTCTCCATCTACCGGATCACCAGCGCACGCTGTAGCCGCAATCGACAACGCAAAAACAGAGGATTTACGAAGCATGTTCATTCGCAGAGAATGGAGTTTCTGTATAAACACGAACGCCTCCTTTAGGCCAGTAACCGTTATTTTAACTCAAGATTCCTGAGCGACTGCGCGCGCCCGGAGGCAGTCGCTCAGCTGGCTGCTTTCGCCAGCTTTCTCAAACGCCGGTTTATCTTGCGGTCAGGATTCACCAAATGACTCGGAGCCCGATGCACTCTCGGCCGCGCTTACTACTTCCGCTTTATCCGACTCGAGAAGAGCGACCACAGGGATTACGGCAACCGCAACTCGTAGCTTTCTTTTGCATTCGGTAGCTTCGTCATGCAGGTACGAGTAGCTAATTCCTGAATCGATGCTCTGATAAAACCAATACGCATTACTGGCGAAAAGTGCGAATAGAAGAATGATAGAAATCGTTTTAGCTGTCGGCATAGCTTGAATTTCTCCTAATTGCGAACGGCCGCTGTGGATCTACAGCAGAAACTATAGCCTGAACCTGGTATCCGTCGCCTTACGGCCAAAAACGGACCCTCACGCAATCGATCAAAGATGGTCTTGCAGTTCGTCCAGAGTGCAATAGGTTATGCCATCCAGCATTTCCGCAGTCATAGTCCGGAGCGCCATAGATCTCAATTCAGGAAAGCGGTGTAAGACGTTTTTCTCTGAAGTAGCCCAAACCTCGAAGTAGCGGGTCTTGAATTTGTTGGGATGTTCGAACCAGCACGGACGTCTGCCCAAGTCTTGTTGGTTCTGCGTCCATACATGCTTTACAAGCCAATCTTCTCGGCGGTCCACGTCGGACTCAGTTATTCGAGAATCTGCCGAAAGTTCCGGACAGCCATCACCCCCCTCTGAAAATACCTGCCATTTTGGGGGCGGAAACAAGCACTCAACCTCGTCTATGCTTGTTGCAAAAAGTCGGTACAGAACGCCGCCTGAACCGTAATCGTAAGACGCTATAAAAGAAGTTTTCATCCGAGGACTCAATTTCTCCTTTGGGTCAGCAGCCGTCATTCTACTTTAAACCAGGCCACCGTCGCTTACCGCCAGAAGCAGACAGTGCTTGCTAGCGTGATAGCCCCAGGATGCCATCAACAAAGACTTGGAAGTCGGGGTTAAAGATAAAGCGCTCGCTTTCCCAGGCCCACCTCATGAATGCCTGCCTTCGGACGACATCGACATTTTGATTATTATTCGCGGTAGCTGCGGCGTAAGTTGAGACCTCCTGGACCACCGATTCATAGATAGCTGGATCGATAGTCCCATTGAGATGTTGTCGATGGACGTTGGACCAAGTGTGGAATACTGCCCTCCAGATCCCCAACATTTGGATTTGTGCTTCTCGCGGCGCAGCGGCAGGATCATCAGCGAACTCCGCCAACCTCTGCGTCAATTCGGGACTGGATGCGACCACCAAATTTAGATCGACGAAAGCGTTAGCGATCTCTGCGTTCATCGCTGCTTTGGTCGCGATAGCGTTTTGTCGAAGCTCGCCACCCACAAAGATGAGAGACGCAACAATCGCAAAAATTCCGACCATTTCGGCCCGATCTTTCCATGCTCGTTCGGTCGTCAAACAATTGCTCCTAAGCCGGGCGGCTGCATAACTTGGTGGTCCGATCTGTTGGGGCCATACCAAGTTGCCGTCATTCTACCTCAGACCAGGCCACTTGCGGCTTAAGGCCAAAAGCGGCCAGTCATTGCTAGTCTTCTGTTTACTGCGCCATAACATTATTGCGGGTCGGCACCGGCCAACTGCTCATCGACGAACTTCTTGAAGGAAGGTCGGCGTTCTTCGATTCCGAGCGACCGCCACAACCTGGCTTGACGGGCTATTCTGGGTTTGAGTGCGGACTCGAAGTACTCCTCGTCCAGGAATCCTTGCCTATACTGGTAGTACTCGTTGTCAGCATCGATTCTCATGCCCCTAGCCAAAGCTCGAACCTGCCGCAGCTCGACGTCGGTCAGCGCGTCAATCGATGAGGGATCAGCGGACACCTTGGCCAAGATCGAACCGAGTACTGGACTCTCCGCCAACCGCCAATTCTTATCAATTGCGTCATAGGCACGTGCTTGATATGTGTTGGCAACAATTGCGGACTGCGTCTGACGTAATTCGATGGCGACCGCAATCAGTGACGCCACAACAGCGGTAATCCCGACCATCTCCGCTATAAATCTCCATCGTTCAGCTCCGCTCAGCAAATGAACTACCTCCGTACTTTGTGGAATTGATGAGTGACTGCTAGCCGCTTTGGGTCAGTAGTCGTCATTCTACCTCAGATCAGACGAGCGGCTGTAGACGGCCACGAGCGGACAGTCATTCTTCCGCGGAAGAACGCTATTCATGAAAGTTAAAGTAGATTCGAGGATGTTTCCGCGGCAACGCCCGCTCGCTTGGAAAGCGGTCGTTCGTTCACATTGTTCGCGACGGGCTGCTACCGGCCAGAAGCGGACGCTTGCGAACGCACCAAGTCCGCATTCTATTTCAAGTTTGCTTTATGCCAGCCAAATCCGAAGGCCATGCCGCCGAGCAATCCGTGAATTGAAAACATCAGAAGGTCTTCGACATACCTCACCCATCCCCAGAACGTCGGAACGCCATCAATGTTCATGTCACGGAAAACGCCGTAGTAGTTCTGCCCAGTAGAGAAACCCTCCGAATGAATGGGCCATGTGAGTACCGCAGAAATGGCCAGCGCTGCTACGGCACCCGCGAGCCCTAGAACGCGTTTCGACGCAGCTCCGCGACGGCGAAGCAAGTGAAAAACCGGTATTCCAATCAAAAGAATAATTGGTGCAGCAACAATTGTAGTTGCAAACCAATAGAAACCGACCGTCTCGACGGCGCGTGCTAATGAGTAGGAACTAACAACGAGGATTGGAGCGATGAAGGCAAGCCCAACTGGGTACTGGACGAGAAGAGCTGACAGGAATGCATATATGTGTGACTTAATCTGCAATATTTCTGTTACTCCGAGCGTCCTCTATTGGTCAGTGGCCGTCATTCTATCTTACATTACGTGTGCGGCTGCTTTCGGCCAATACTTACCGCTCGAGCTGCCTGGAATTCTCCTGAAACTTGCCACTTGCGAATGGGCGCTTTCGTTCGGCGTTCAACGGCCGCTATGCACTCAGCACCAGCCGTTCAATCGGCTGCTTTCGGGATATACTCAATGGCTGGTACTGACCCAAAACGGTCATTCGACAACAAGAAGAAAAAAATGGTTAGGAAGATATGTCAATCGACAAGTTAGTGGCGATCGCGGAGTTGATCGCGGCTATAGCCGTGGTCATATCGCTTTTGTATCTAGCCACACAGGTGCGTCAGTCCAACAAGCTGGCCCG
>JBCAZN010000093.1:0-7974 GCA_038533035.1 Pseudomonadota bacterium | reverse complement strand
CCGGTAGGCTGGTTCATAAGCTCATGCGACATCAAACGTCGCATTCAGAGTATATGGCTACCTAGCCTACCGGCCAATCCCTGCCAACCCGCTTCGGGTTCCTGCTCGTCAACGAGTTCACGATGATCTCGATGTCGTCGGCGATCGAGCCGTTGCGCATGGCAAACCGCATCGCAAAGCGGCCTGTTTACAAATGGAAAACATTGTCGGAAGACGGCGGGCCGGTATCGGCGAGCGATGCCTTATCGGTGAATGTTGATTGTGGCATCGAGGACGATGGCGCTCTGCAGGACCTCGACGCGCTGATTGTCTGCGGCGGTTGGGAAATCCAAAAAAACATATCCCCTGGCCTGTTGCGTTGGCTCAGGAATATCAACAAGCCCGGATTGGCACTTGGCTCCGTCTGCACGGGCAGCCTCGCACTCGCCGCGGCTGGCAGGCTTGATGGTTATCGTTGCAGTGTGCACTGGGAGAACATGGGTGCATTGGCAGACATGTTCCCCAACACTCACGTCAGCCGCAAAGTATTTACAATCGATCGCGATCGCTACACGTGTTCGGGTGGCACGTCGCCGGTCGACATGATGCTGTACTTCATCAAGCGCGAGTGTGGGCCTGACGTCAGTGCCGGCGTCGCCGAGCAGTTTATTTACGAGCGTATTCGACGTTCTGACGATCGCCAGCGGGTACCGCTCAGGCATGTGGTCGGCAATCAGTCCGAAAAACTTGTGATCGCCGTTGAGCTCATGGAAGCCAACATTCGCGAGCCAATGAGCCTCTGCGATATCGCGGAGTACACGGGCACCTCGCAGCGGCAGCTGCAACGACTGTTCCAGCGCTACTTGTTGTGCACGCCATCTCGGTACTACCAGCAGATCCGCTTGGCACGGGCGCGGGAACTATTACATCAGACGAGCATGACCCTGGTCGAAATCGCATCGCTCACGGGGTTCGTCGCGAGCTCGCATTTCAGTAAGAGCTATAAGGAACAATACGGGCGTTCGCCCAGCGCCGAACGCAGTCACTAGTCGTCGAGGTGCAGGTTCACGCGGCGGTTCTGCCGCCCCTTGTTTTCGACCTTTCCAATGCGCACCCGGCCGACCTCCGACGTTGAACGCACATGCGTGCCGCCGCAGGGCTGCAGGTCGACGCCTTCAATTTCCAACAACCGGATTGAGCCTTTACCGCGCGGTGGCTGCACCGACATGGTTCTGACGAGCTCGGGGTTGGCGTCGAGCTCCTCTTCGCTGATCCATCGACAGCTGACCGGGTGATTGGCCGCGACGAGTGCGTCCATTGCTGAGGAGACAGCTTCCTTGTCGACCGTGTCGTCCATGTCGAAGTCGAGACGGCTCTTGGCGGCCGAGATATTGCCGCCCGTCACGCCGTACTGCAGGACAGAGCCGAGCAAATGCATGGCCGTATGCATGCGCATGTGGATGTAGCGTCGATCCCAGTCGATTTCGACTTCTACGGCGTCGCCAACTGCAGGCGCCGACGCGCCATCCTCGAGCACGTGACGAATGCCACCGGCACCATAGCGCGTGTCGACGATGGCCGCAGCACCACCATCCCAGCGCAGCGTGCCGGTATCGCCGGGCTGACCGCCGCCGAGTGGGTAACAAATGGTGCGATCGAGTTCGACGCCGTCATCATCGACCGCCGTAACCGTGGCATTGCAGGACTTTAGATAGGCGTCTTCGCGAAACAGTTCTTCGGTCATGCGGGCAGCCTCGTTACTTGAGCCAGACGACGTAGAGCCGTCATCATCGCACAGCGGTCATCGCACTATTAGCTGCCGCCGAGCAGTTTTCTGAAATCAGCAAGCATGTGACGCAGTGTACCGGTCATGAGCACGAATTCGGCGTCCTGGCGGCTCAATGCAGCGTTGGCATCGTCGGGATGCTCGTCGCCGGCGTCATCCATGCCGAGGAAGCGCACCTTTGTCAGCACACCATTTTCGTCGACAACGCAGCTCAAAATGTTGTCGTAGATGATGGCCAGGTGCGTGAGGCGCATGCCGTTCGCCACGTGGTCGCGGATGCTGTTGTCGCTGAGGTCGAACTCGGTCCAGCGCACCTTCGAGCCTACGTCGGCCGCGTCCTGCATGCGGCATTCGCGGCCGAGGGCGAACCGACTTGGCGCGTTGCCAAAGAAAATCTTGTTGAGCAGGTCACCGACCGGTTTGCCGAACTGCAGCGGAATGATCTGTACGTCATCGAACGGCGCACGCAGGTGCAGCAGGAAGCGCTCGGCTTTGGTCTCCTGCGCGGCGTCGACGGCGAGAATTTTTTCCTTGAGATCGACGTAGCCGAGAATGCGTTCCGATTTGAGCATGGCCTTTGGCAGCAGCTCGTCGCGAGTTTCCGCCTTCATGCGGCGTTTTTCGCTCGCACTTGGCTTCTCCTGCATGCGCGACTGGTATTCCTCGATGCGGACTTCAAGCTCTTCGGCTATCGCGGCGTGCGGCAGCACGCGTGACTGGCTGCGCAGCTTGAGTAGATCGGCGCCGTTGACGCGACGTGTCAGCGCATCGTCGTTGTCCGGATCAATCGCAATCCAGCCAGAGCTGCGTTCGGTAAGCGGGCCGCAGGGCTTAAATGCGGAACCGGAGAGGCGTTTGGAGACGGCGGTTTCGGAATTGGGCCAGTCGCCCTCGAGGCGGAAGAAACGGACATTACGGAACACGAAGTTGCATCCTTGCTGTAGCGGGCGGCGCAGTATACTAGCCGATTGATCGACCGACTACAGGGAAAGGGTGCGACAGCCAATGAGCAGATTCAGGGACAAGGTTATCCTCATCACCGGCGCGGCAAGCGGCTTCGGGCAATTGTTGACCGAGCGGCTGGCTGCTGGCGGCGCGCAGCTCGTCGTCGGCGATATCGATGAGGGTGGCGTCAACGCCGTCGCCGGCCAGGCTGGCGACAACGTTGTGGCAATGGCGTGTGATGTGACCGTTGAGGATCAGGTTGAGGCATTGGTTGAGCGCGCTGTCGATGTGTACGGTCGCCTCGACATTGCCATTAACAATGCAGGAATAGTGGGCAAACTTGGCAACCTGGTCGATACAACCGAGGCCGATATGAATCTGAGTTTTGCGGTCAACGCCAAAGGCGTGTTTTTTGGCATGAAACACCAGATTCCAGTGCTGATCACGGGCGGCGGTGGCTCAATTCTGAATGTCTCATCAATGGCCGGGATCAACGGGGCGCCCAAGGCAACGGCGTATGCGGCGGCAAAACACGCTGTAATCGGGATGACGAAAACGGCGGCAGTCGAGTACGGCCGCAAGAATGTTCGCGTCAACGCGGTCTGCCCCTTCTTCACGCTAACGCCAATGGTGACCGAAAATATTGATCCCGACACCCAGGCACTCGTTTCGGGCGGCTCGCCCATGAAGCGCCTCGGCGAACCGGGCGAAGTGGTCAGCACCATGTTGAATGTCATCGATCCGGCGAACACCTACCTGAACGGGCAGGCGATCGCGATCGACGGCGGCGTGTCGGCGATTTAGTCATGTTTCCGATGAATTACGCGAAGGTTTTCTTGGCAGCAATGTGTCTTGGCGTCTGCTGCTTTGCTCAGGCAGAAAACGAACATTCCCCATCTACTGCGAAAGAAGTTGTGTCCAGGTTTTTTGAATTTCTGACGGCAGGGGATACTGATTCAGTTGACTCACTGTTTTACAAGATCCCAGCGATAGAAAGCGCCGAAGCGGATTGGTTGGCGCTCATCGAAGAAGTCGCCGGGAAAGTCAAAGATGAGCAGCTGGGCTGGGAGACGATTTGTGCGAAGGAGCTTCAGGAAACCGCGGTGGTGATCATTAATCAAACGATGAAACACGGTAAGAAGCACGCAGACCCCGACGCTGTATACCTTGTGAAACAGGAAGGCCGCTGGTTGTTATTACCGGATATTATCGCCCCAAACGCGAGTGGTGCAGTCAGCTTGTCACTAAGTAACGCACAATTAGGCAGTCGATATTCCTTGGAAAAATGGGCAGTTCAGGAAATCAGAGGGATAACTACCGAATGCAGGGAGTTGCAAGCAGCGCGCAAGAGATCTAACGGCCTGAGTTTATTGAGGCGATCGCGATCGCGATCGACGGCGGCGTCTGCTTTGCCCTCGATAGCAGCCGGTCAAGAGGCCGATTTCGGGGTATCATCAACGGCTGCTACTGACCCCAAGCGGACGGTCGCCCCAACGGCATATTCGGGTCAGGAGTTGTCATTGCGAGTTCGCGTTGCGTATCGGAAAGGCGCAGACTCGCATCAGCTTCGCGGTAGGCGACGGCAGCAACGCGCAATCTGAAGTGAGGGCGACTATTCTGGGGACAAATTTGGTCGGCGTCAGGGCCGCCGCCGATCGAATCTCGTGCTAGACTATTAATATGTTCTGCGAGCCACCGAACTATCACCTCTGGGGAGGCTTGGCAGTAGCACTATCTATGTGTTGAGAGGTAGAACATGAAAACGCAAAGGATTCGTGCGGCAATCGCCGCTGTCTCGCTGCTCGCCATGTCTGGCAGCGCACTTGCTTGCGGGGAAAGCCTGTTTCGCGTCGGCAAGGGCGTCAGCTTCAGGGAATATACCGCTCCCCTGCCTGGCAGCATACTTGTTGTCGCAAACACCGAGGCAGAACTTGCTTTGGTCGAACGACTTGCCGCAGCCGGACATGACATAACGGTTGTTTCGGGCTCCTCACAGATCGGTGAGAAAGTCGCCACTCAAAGGTTCGATGTTGTGCTTGCCTATTTCAGCGATCGAGCAGAAGTTGAGTCGCAGATTTCGTCGTTCTCAGCGACCTACATTCCGGTGGCCGTGGGTCGCTCGGAGGAGTCGCATGCAAAAAGCGACTACAAGCGTTCGCTAAGAAACGATGACAGCGTCAAGACGTTTCTCAAGACAATTCACCGGACGCTGAAAGACAAAGCCTGATCCGACAGCCCGTGAGACAAATCTCCGCGGCAATAGTGCTTATCGGCCTGTACGGTTCTTCCGCTTTTGCGGAAGACGCGGGCTCTCGTGCAGGCCACGGTCATGTCACGCTGAGCTTCCAGGCCATTCATGTCGACGGCTTTGAAAGCAGTGTCGGCCGCCTGCCAATTGGTACGGTCGACACACAATCGTTCAATTTCGAAATCGACTATTACCTCACGAACCGTCTATCCATCAGCGCCGGTATTCCGTTCGTCCGCAAACGATACGAAGGCTCGGTACCGCACGACCCTCTGAACCTCAATCCCCCGAGGCCCGAGGTCGAAAACGTCGATACCGGTGCGTGGAATCGCGGCTTTCAGGACTTTCACCTTGGCGTGCGATACCGGTTGACCGACGGTCCTTTTGTTGTTGAGCCGTATGCCTTCCTCGGCATTCCGAGCGAAGACTACCCGTTTTTCGGCCATGCCGCGGTTGGGCAGGGGCTGCTCAAGTTTGATGTTGGTTCTTCGATTTCATGGTTTCCCGGACTGTCCGATGCGTACTACCAGGTCAACGTCGGTTACGTATTCGTTGAAGAAACCATGAACACCAGTGTCAGTCACTGGCTGATTGGTGCCCAGGCAGGTTACTTTTTCAATGACACGATTGCCGGGCGCCTGTTCACGCAATTGAAGAGGGGGCGCGGTCTCACCTTTCCAGATGACTTCCCTCCACCGAGAGTTGACGAGCGATGGTACCAACACGATCGTCTCGTTAAGCACAACTACTTGAATGTTGGCGTCGGACTCGACTGGTCAATTAATTCACGTTACCGGTTGGAAACGGCGATTCTTACAATGGTTTGGGCTGAACAAGTACACAAGATGGAGTACGCGGTTTCGGTCGCGCTGCATCGTTCTTTCTAGTTACCGCTCTGAATCGGTCTGGCCTGGTTGCCGATTGTCGCTTCGAACCGCCGCAGTGTGTCCGGCAATTTTTGACGCGATGCAGTCAGTCGAGCTTCGAAATGTTCTATGACATCCAGATAGGTATCGTTGTCGTGATAGCGGCGGAAACACGGTGCATCTACCAGCATTGGATACCACAGTAGTCCGTCGCTACCTTTGACGCGCTCCAATGCCTCCAGCGCCTTTTCATCCTCGTCCAGGATTGACCACGAACAAGCCTCATACAGGTTTGGCCACCAGGAGTCTCCCGCACCGGTTTCCCTGAGATTGGCGAACCTCGGTTGCGTTTGCGCCGCATATTCCTGCGCAAGTGTTACGGCCCCCGATTCCTTCAATGCGTCGGCAAGAGTAACCAGCGCCTCCAAACCGTTGGCGCGTCTCGAATCCACTAGCGCTGCGTGCGGCAGGTTCTGCCGCCGCAGAACGTGGGCAGCCTGTTCGTATTGTCCGGTCGCCACGTAAGCGCGCCCGAGCCCGTACCAGATCTGCACCTGATTAGGTTGATCGAGCACACGCTCCTCACCGACATCGATCATGCGTTCGTAGTCTCGAGACCAGTAGAGCAGGTTGAAGGAAGAGTCTATCGCCTCGTAATCATTGGCCGTTTCGAACATACCGATACGCGCATACAGCTCGGCCACGAGCCACGCCTTGTCAGGTTCGTGCGGCGCCTGTTCCAGCGCCTCCAGCGCCCACGCGATAGCCCGGTCGAGATCGCCGGTTAGTTCATGAATCCTCGCCAGCGCCATCAAGGACTCAACGTCGTTGAAACGGCTCTGAATCTGGCTCGCTATCTGCAGTGCCTCGTCACGCCTATTGGAAATGCCGTACAGGTGGCCAAGGTCGAGATAGCGCTGCAGGGACATGGCGTCGAGCTCTAGCGCCCGCTGGAAATAGGGCAAGACTTTGTCGGTTTCCTGCTGGTGCCATAACCACTTGCCATAGTTCTCGAGGGCATCGGCGTTGTTTGGATTCAGTTCGATGGCTCGCCAATGCTCTTCGCCGCTGCCTTCTTCGAAGCGCATCCAGTATAGGAGACCCAGGGTGTTGTGCGCTTCAGACAGTGTCGGGTCCAGCGTCAGCGCCGCGAATATCGGATCTTCCGCCGCCTCAACATCGCCGAGATAAAGCAACGCGGCTCCAAGTCTCGCGTGTGCCTCCGCCGACTCCGGATCAATCTCTATCGCCTGCGCGTACAGATCGATCGCCTTGCCCAACGTTTCCAGATCGACAACCGAAGACTCCTGTACCTGGTGAAAGTAGTGCCGCGCCAGCAACATGAGCTCGTTCGCTGAAGCATCCAGCGTCGCCGGATCGTAGGTCGGCTCGGCGGCATCGAGATCGGGCAGCAATTGTGCGACGACTTCGTTGGAAAGCTGCTCCTGGATTCCCAGCAAGCCCGTCGATGAGTAGCTGTACTCGCTCGACCACTCGCTGAACCCTGAGGCGCCGTCAACGATGTTGACGCTGATTCGGACCACATCACCCTCTCGCCACCAGCGACCTTCAACTAGTTTGCTGACGCGCAGTCGCTCGGCAATGGTCAGTGCATCCGTGGTATCCGATGCAAAAGATACAGACGATGTTCGGGCCGCGACGCGCAGTCCGCTCATCTTGCCAAGTTGGTCGCGAAGGTCGTCGCTGATGCCGTTGCTCAGATAAAGGTCGTCTTCGTTCGCGGACTGATTGGCGAACGGCAGGACGGCTACGGTGTAGGGCTCCAGCACCTTCTGATCCGATCCAGCACTTGGCTGTTGTGACGTCTTGTTGGATGACTGTACGAAGTAGGTTGCGCCGACCACGCCGAGCAGCAAAACAATCCCCAGCGGCAGGAAACGGCGCCGATTCCATTCAGACGGCAGTGTGGTTGCGGGCTTGATGTCTTCGAGCGGCAGAACCTCAACTGGCGGCAACAACGCGTAGCCGGAACCCCGAACGAGGCCAACGTACCTCGGGTCAGCCGCATCGTCGCCCAGCGCCTGTCGCAGGAGCTTGACGCGCTGAGTTGCCGTTTCCGGGCTTACAACACGACCGCCCCAGACCGCATCGACGAGCCTTTCATGAGACACGACATTGGGTGCAGCCTT
>JBCAZN010000092.1:0-8055 GCA_038533035.1 Pseudomonadota bacterium | reverse complement strand
GATCCTGCTGCAGCACTGCTCACATCATCAGTGGGGCAATGTTGGTTACTACCTGAGCGCGATGATGCGCTTCGGCAATCTGATCGGCTACACGCGCATGGCCATGAACCCCGACAGCTGGGAAGGATGGTACTGGGGCGCGCAGCACCATGTTGGCTTTACGCAGAAAGTCGGCACACCGTCGAGTTACGGAACACTGGAAGACTGCCTTCAGGAAGCCGATCAGATCGTTTTCTGGTCAAGTGACCCAGAGAGCACCAACGCGTCATACGCAGCTTTCGAGTCCACACAGCGACGCCTTTGGGCCAAAGATCTTGGCTTTGATTTTGTACACATCGACCCACACTACAACCCGACGGCGCAGTTGCTGGGCGGCAAGTGGATTCCGATCAAGCCGACGACGGACCCGGCGCTGGCCATAGCTATCATGTACGTATGGCTGAAAGAAGGGCTATATGACAAAGAGTATGTCGCCGAGCGCACGACCGGCTTCGACGAGTGGCGTGACTACCTGCTGGGCACCGAAGACGGCGTTCCAAAAACGCCTGAATGGCAGGAATCTGAAACCGGCGTAGCAGCGCGCGACGTTCGCGCGCTTGCACGTAGCTGGGGTAACAAGAAGACCTACCTTTCCTGTGGGATGAGCGGAACTGGGTTTGGCGGCGCTTGCCGAGGTGCTACGGGTACCCAGTGGGCACGTTGCATGATTCTCATGATGGCAATGCAGGGTTGGGGTAAGCCCGGCATCAACATGGGTGGACTAGTCGGCGGATCGCCCGTCGATCTGCAGTTCTATTTTCCGGGCTACGCCGACGGCGGCATTTCCGGCGATCTGAACTTCACCGGCAATGCAGTTAGCAACTACCAGCGCATGCCGCATATTCTGACGGTAAACCCCTGCATGCAGCAGGTGCCGAAACAGAAGATTCCGGAAGCGATAATCAACGGCGAAGCCGAAGGCTACCTGTGGGATGGCATGTCGCAAGAAGGCCAGTTCGTTCCGTTCAAATACCCGCTGCCGGGTTTCTCGCCCATTCACATGATCTATCGGTATGGCTCTTCCGCGTTCAGCACGACGACCAACTCAGGCCGGTTCGCGAAGTCGTATCGCCACGACAGCATTGAGTTTGTCGTTAACCAGACGATTTTCATGGAAGGCGAAGCACAGTTCGCCGATGTCATCCTGCCGGCATGCTCGAATCTCGAACGTTGGGATATCGGTGAATGGAACAGTGCAGGCGGTTACGGACTGCACAACACCGAATGTGTTAATCATCGTGTGATTGCTTTGCAGCACAAGTGCATTGAACCGCTTGGTGAGTCGAAGTCCGACTACCAGATCTTCACCGAAATTCTCGAGCGCCTTGGTATGGGTGCTGTGTTCACTGAGGGCTGCAGCGAGCTCGATTGGGCGAAACGGGTTTTCGATAGCTCAGACCTGCCGAAGCACATTTCCTGGAAAGAATTCGTGCGCAAGGGCTACTTCGTGGTCCCAGCGGAATACGAGGAGAGCTTGAGGCCACCAGTCAGCATGCGCTGGTTCGCGGAAGGCAGAAAGAAAGACGTACCCGAGCCACATCCGTTGCCCTCACAGTGGGCTGAGGACTTCGGCTACGGCGTGCATACGCCGAGCGGCAAGATCGAATTCATTCCGGAGATTTTGAAACGCAATGAAGAAACACACCCGGAGCGACCTGCGCTGAACCGTTACATTCCCTCGTGGGAAGGCCCGCGCACCAAGGGCCTGGTTGAACGATTCCCGCTGCAAATGATCGCGACGCACAGTCGTTACAGCTTCCATACTTATTCGGACGGTTCGCCATTCACGAACCAGATCAAGGACCATCGCACGCAGATTGATGGGAAGTACTACTGGATCATGCGACTGAGTCCGGAAGACGCCGAGTCTCGCGGTATCAAACAGGATGATCTCGTAAAAGTGTTCAACGATCGCGGTGCAGTGATTTGCGCTGCCGACATTTCTCACCTCGTGAAAGCGGGCGTCGCGAAAAGCTACGAGTCGAGCGCAAACTACGAGGTGCTGAATGTCAACGGTGAGGAAGTCGAAGTTGGAGGTAGCCTCAATATATTGACGCCGGAGCGACCGCAAGTACTCGGCACGCACTCGATGAGCCCGAACTCAACGCTTGTGCAGGTCGAAAAGTATCGGCATGCAGATGAACTAAAGAAGGCGAGGGCCGCATGAAGAAGTGGAACCTCATCATCGACGTCGAGAAGGGCGTGGACTTCATCAATGCCGTTCTTTCTGCGAAAGACGAGTACGTCGGCAATGAGCATCCCGGCTACAGCGCGCCGGTGGCCGTGGAAAGTTCAGACATCATTACCATTGAACGCAAGGTGAGAGGTGAAACACCGGTTGTCGACGCCGTAAACGTGCTTCGCATGTGCAATCACTGTGATGATGCACCGTGCATGAAGGCGGGCGGTGATGCTGTCACAAAGCGCGACGATGGCATCGTGATAATCGACCCCGAAAAAGCGAAGGGGCGCCGCGATATCGTCGACGCGTGTCCGTACGACGCGATCGTCTGGAACGAAGAACTGCAGTTACCTCAATCCTGGATTTTCGACGCACACCTGCTCGATCAGGGCTGGGAGAATCCGCGATGTATCGCTGCTTGTGCTGCGGGTGGTATTGAGGTCGTCAAGATCACAGATGACGAAATGCAAAAGCGCGTGGCGGATGAACAGCTTGAGGTAATCGACCCCGAGTTGGATACCAAGCCGCGCGTCTACTACCGCAACCTGTACCGCTACAACACAGCCCTTGTCGGCGGCACCGTGACTAGCGAAAGCGATGCCGTTGAGGAGTGTGTCGAAGGTGCCACCGCAACTCTGATCGTTCAGGGATCTGAAGAGAGTGTGGTTGAGACAGACGTGTTCGGTGAGTTCAGGTTTGACCGCGTCGCTCCCAACATCGGTCCCTGCGAAATCAAGATTGCGTGCGACGGGTTTGCGACGCAATCCCTTTCGGTTGATGTTCAGGACTCAACCAATGTCGGCGTCGTCCGGCTGGAGAGGCTTTAACCGGCCCGGGTGGCGCCTGCTGCCCAGTTCTAAAAATATGTTGATCGACATACAGAGATGGTCTATATTTTGTCACCTAGCAAATTATTCTAAGTGTCCCGGGCCTCTATCAGACGAGCCGGACATGCGATCGACTGACAGCTGTTAGGGGGGTCTAACGATGTGTAAATCTAGAACACTGGGTGTATCGGTACTATCGGTTTTGATAACGGCTGGAGGCGCTGGCAACGCGCTGGCCCAGAGCAGTCAATCGGCCGCGCTGGAAGAAATTATCGTCACGGCGCAAAAGCGAGAGCAAAGTCTGCAGGAATTGCCATTGTCTGTGACGGCCCTGTCGGCTGATGATCTGCGGCGCGCGGGTGCCGCAAACCTCACGGATATTCGCGCGCTCGTGCCAGGATTGGCGATCGACAATACCGAAAGTCCGCAGGTGGCCCTGCGCGGCATCACCAGCAATAACCTGCTGCCCACGGGGGACCCAGCCGTGGCCACGCACTACAACGGCGTTTATATCGGGCGGCCCAGTGCACTTCGAAGTGCGTTCTTTGATCTTGCGCGCGTAGAAGTATTGAAAGGACCGCAGGGCATTCTCTACGGCCGTAACGCGACGGGCGGATCAATAAATGTCCATTACAACCGGCCTGAATTCGACACCAACGGGTATGTTGATACTCAGTTTGGTAACTACAGTTATGCAAATATTACGGGCGTCGCAAACCTGGAGGCTGTCGAGGATACGTTTGCTGTCAGGCTTGCGGCAAATTATCAGCAACGAGATTCTTTTGCCGGAACCGGAGCGGTCGGCAATGACCACTTTGGCAGCGCACTGGATGAACGCAGTGTGCGTTTGCAGGCGATGTACAATGTCACAGACGATTTTTCAGTGTTGTTTGGGTACAGCACCTTTCAGAGTGATGGCGGTCTGGCAGCCACGCGTCCAATCCCGATGCCTCCCGGCTCCGATCCATTTGAGTCTTCGCTGAATACAGAACCATCCTGGAGTGACGATCAGGATATGTTTTGGCTCGAGGCCAACTATGAAACTGACCTGTTTCAGCTGACGTATCTTGGCGCGGCGTTCGACGGCGAAACAGATCGTTTTTTTGATGTCGACGGGACAGACTTTCTGCCTCAGGAAGGCGGCCAGGCACTTACTGGTGATCAGACGTCCCACGAACTGCGACTGAGCTCTGTAGATGGTGATCGGCTCGACTGGATGGTCGGGCTCTACTACTTTGACGAAGACACCACACGCACCGCAGACGTGAATCTGGGCCCGATCGTGCTTGATATCGCCATTCCCGATTTCAATTCAACGTCACGGGCCGTTTTCGGAAATCTGACGTACCACGTCAACGAGAGTTTTCGCCTCGGTGCTGGTCTGCGCTATTCCGACGATGAAAAAGAGGAGCGTAACTCCACACGAGAGGGCATTGCATTCGGCATGCCTATCCCGCTGACCGTCGCAAGCGAAAGCGGGGAGTGGGATTCAACCGACTGGCAACTGACGCTCGAATATGATGCGAACGACGACAGTCTCTTTTATGCAAAGATTGGGACCGGGTACAAGGCGGGCGGATTCGTTGATGCGATCAGCGCCGTGCTAACCGGGATTACGGACACGATCTATGACAACGAAGAGATTTTTGCCATCGAAGTCGGCCACAAAAGTGAATTCATGGAAAATCGCCTGCGCATTAACTCGGCGTTCTATTGGTATGACTACGAGGATCATCAGGTAGTCGTGTTTTTCGGTGGTGGCAATATTGTTGAGAATGTCGATGCAGATATCTTCGGCTTCGAAACGGATATTAATTTTGCGATCAGCGACAACAGTCAGTTGTTCTTCTCGCTTGCCTACAACAACAGTGAATACGGTGACGGCGAAACGCTAATCGACACGACGTTTCCCGGTGGTGCAGCTCCTGTTGACGTGAGCGGCCGCCGAATACCGCTGACGCCAGAGCTCGCATTCAACGTCGGTTTTGAGCACAGTTTCCGGTTACAAAACGGTGCCAGCCTGGTACCGAGAATTCTCGTGCATTGGGAAGATGACAATGATCTGCGGCAATTTGGCTACGATATTGATGAGCAGGAAAGCTGGTCCGAAACCAATCTGAATGTTACCTATCAGCCGGCGAACGAAAACTGGTATCTGGACGCCTGGATCAGGAATATTGAGGATCCTGACGGGGACGATGTCGTTGATCTGTCCTATTTGGTCACCGGTACAGGAAATCGGACCGCAAACTTCCGCGCGCCGCGAACGTACGGCGTGAGTTTTGGCTATCGATTCGACTAGTCTGAGGTCCACACGGGAGAATTGGAAAATGATTGGACGACGAAAATTCTTGCAACTGACGGGTGCTACGGCATTGACGTCAGCAGTATCGCCCCAATCGTTTGCGAAATCGCACGCTTCGATCGCAACGCGCGAAATCCCGTCTACCGGCGAGCGCGTTGGTGTTATCGGCTTCGGCAACTCACCCGCGTTTAGCGACGACGCGTCAGGTGAGTTTGCGCAGGAGTATGGCGCCAGAAGAGGTGAAGCCGTCCGTGAGCTCGTCGAGGCATTCAGGGTTCGTGGTGGCAATCTTATCGATGCCAGTTACGGCAGTATTGTGAATCTGTCAGAGTACCTGCCGCGAGAGGAGTTAGATGCGATTTGTTTTGTGACGAGCCCTTTTAACGTATTTGGTGAACACGTTGCGACACGCGAGCACGTCGAGAAGCTGATATCAATCTTGCGCAAAAACCCGCTGGACACGCTGCAACTCCGCAACGCGTTTACGCCGGATACCACCAAGGCGTATTGGCCGCTAATGAAAGAGTGGAAAGCCGAGGGACTGGTACGCCACATAGGCCCGAGTGGTGGCGGACCGAATCACGCTGATGTCATGGTCGAGGTTATGAATGACGGTGCCGATTTCGTACATGTCGACTACTCATTATTTTCGCAGCACGCCGAAGAGGTCGTGTTGCCCGCTGCTCTCGAAACAGGCACTGCCGTTTTTGTCATGCAGCCGTTTCGCAGCGGTGAGATTTTCCGCCTGACTGCCGGCCGGGAGCTGCCCGACTGGGTCAGCGAGTTCGATTGCGAAAGCTGGGCGCAGTTTGCCCTCAAATGGATTGTCGGCCATCCGGCCATCACGTCAGTATTCATGGAAACCACCAAAACACGCCATGTTGTTGACAATATGGGTGCTGGTATCGGCCGCCTGCCGGATGCTGATCAGCGACAACGGATGCTCGAACTGATTCAGTCCTGGAGTTAGTGCGTCACGCCTGCTGCGGTCAGCTATCGCGCAGTGAATGGGCAGTCTGAATCGTATTGCTCAGTTCGCCAAAGCCGATCCGGGTAGCGCCTTCACGTTCACACCAGCCGCGAAACACGACCGTGTCGCCATCTTCGAGAAAGCCTCGTGTTTCGCCATTGCTCAGGGTGACAGGGTTTCGACCGCCGCTTGTGAGTTCAAGCATGCAGCCACTTTCTTCACGCCCTGGGCCGGATTGAGTGCCGCTGCCCAGCAGATCGCCCGGGACAAGGTTACAACCATTCACAGTGTGGTGGGCGACCAGTTGGGCCAGCGTCCAGTAGCAATCGACGAAATTGGAAATGCCAATCCGTTCGGGTGGGTGGCCGTCCCGCTGCATTTTTTCGGTCTGCAATAACACCTCGAGACAGATGTCGATTGCGCCCGACTCGCTATTGGCTGCCGAGGTCAGGTAGTCAAGTGGGCTTGGGTCGTCAGCGGCACGCGAAAACGCCGCACGGTAGGGCGCCAGCGCCTCCATCGTTGTCACCCAGGGGGATACTGTCGTCGCAAAGTTCTTTCCCAGGAACGGACCCAATGGCCGCGTCTCCCACGCCTGGACGTCGCGTGCCGACCAGTCGTTGAGCAAACTGACACCGAATACGTGATTTTCAGCTTCGTCGATGGTGACCGATTCGCCGCGAGCGTTACCAGACCCAACGTAGAAGCCGAGCTCGAGCTCGTGGTCGAGTCGCTCAGATAGTGCCAAATGTGGCGGTTGGTCTTTACTCGGCCGTACCTGTCCAGACGGGCGGTGCACCGACACACCTGACACTTCGATACTCGAGCTGCGACCGTGGTAGCAAATCGGAATCCACTTGTAGTTCGGCGGCAACGGGTTGTCGGGTCTATAGACGCCGCTGGCCTTGGTCGCGTGATGAATCGATGCGAAGAAATCAGTGAAGTCGCCTATCGTGCAGGGCAATGTGTATTCGGCATCGCTCTGTGGCACCAGGCAGTCGCGAAATTGCGGTTCCTGTTCAGCGCCGGTTCGCAGCGCCCTCGAGAGTGCCAGCCGTAGCGCCGACCAATATTCAGTTCCAAGCGCCATAAAGTCATTTAGCGTGGATGCAGAAGCCGCGGTGGCGGCTTCCAATGCGGTACCGGTTAGCAAACTTTTCGCAACAACCGCCTGCAGATCGACGATCTGATCACCAATTGCGACTCCGCCACGAAACCCTTCATCGGACGCCTTGCGTCGGAAAATACCGAATGGCAAATTCTGAATCGGAAAGTCCGACGAACCGATCGATTCGACCCAGCTCGTTAGGCTAGGGTCATGGGTTTCATTGAGCCCTGACACGATTGCGTCAGTCGGTGGAACGAGACAGCAGAAAGTCCACCATCATTTGTGCGTGTCGGTCGATGACATCGTCGCTGCCGACATCTACATCGAACAGGCGGCTGGCCTCAGGGGCCATGGAGAACATCAACGCGCCACCACCGGCAAATATGTAGTGCCAATGAATGAACTCATCGTCGGTGAGACCGAGGTCCGCCCGCAGCTGCTCACGCAGGATGTTTGATTCGGCGCTCAGGAAATTATCGACCAGCCAGTGCATGCGCCAGCTGTCATGCTTGCCTTCCTGGATCATCATGCGGTTGAACGCTGGGTTCGCTGCCGAGAATCGAACGTAGCTGCGAATGGAATAGGCCACTCGTTCGCGATCTAACGCCTCATGACAGAGTGGCC
>JBCAZN010000091.1:0-8059 GCA_038533035.1 Pseudomonadota bacterium | reverse complement strand
CTGCCCGCAAGTGCGCACCGCCAGTCTCCAGCAGCATGCCGTTCAGGTAATAGCGAACATCCTGTTGCGCCATCGAAAAGTGCGTCTTCTCGATCAGTCGGCCCAGCGTCGCCTGGCTAACTGTTATGGTCTGGCCCGCTTTAATGTCCTCGACCACAGGAAACTCGGCGGCCGGCAGCGTCGCGAGATTAAACCGGCTGCGACCCCCTTTAACACCCAGCTTTTCACCACTAAGGCTCACACTAACTTCCGTGCCTTCCGGCAGCGCCTTGCAAATATCCAGGAGCTTGCGCCCCGACACGGTAATCTCACCACCGCTGTCCGTTTCTACCTCGGCCTCTGCAACCAGCTCCACCTCGAGATCCGTGGCCGTTATCGATACCCGACCGTCTTTCGCGATAATCAGGATGTTAGACAAGATCGGCATCGTCTGACGACGTTCGACGACCCCTATCACGGCCTGCAAAGGCTTCAACAGCGCTTCCCGAGCTGCGGTAAACTTCATAGATTCCACCTGTTAATAAATACTGGATATACTTAATTTATTGTTATTATTAAGCCCATACAGAGCTGTGTATAACTTTCTAATAACCTTATAAATCAATAACTTAAGCTACAAACATTGACCGGACAGATGCTTGGTTATACGCGGAGCAGCTGTGCATTATCTGTGGATAAATAAAGCGAACAAAGTTTTCCACGAGTTATCCACACTATCCTGTCAGAGTTCTCAACAAATTCAAATAATCATCATCGACGCGCTTGTCAGTCTCCCGAAGACTTTCAATACGACGACAACCGTGCAAAACCGTCGTATGGTCCCTGCCCCCAAAAGCGTCACCAATCTCCGGCAAACTGTGATTCGTAAGTTCCTTGGAAAGCGCCATCGCAAACTGCCGCGGTCGAGCGATCGAGCGGCTTCGCTTCTTTGATAACAAGTCCCCGACGCGAATCTTAAAGTAGTCCGCCACCGTTTTCTGAATGTTTTCGATCGAAACCAGCCGCTCCTGGAGGGCCAGCAAATCTCGCAGTGCCTCCTTCGCAAAATCGAGATCAATCGGCCGGCCGGTAAAGCGGTAATTCGCGATAACGCGCCGAAGCGCACCTTCAAGCTCGCGCACGTTGGAGCGAATTCGCTTCGCTATAAAAAAGGCCACCTCGTCGGGAAGCTCGACACCTTCGCCCTCGGCCTTACTCTTGAGAATCGCAACCGACGTCTCAAGCTCCGGCGGCTCGATAGCAACCGTAAGGCCCCAGCCAAACCGCGACTTGAGGCGCTCCTCAAGGCCGGCAACTTCTTTCGGGTATCGGTCGCAGGTCAGGATAATCTGCTTTTGCCCCTCGAGCAGCGCGTTAAAGGTGTGAAAAAACTCTTCCTGTGACCGTTCCTTGCCGGCGAAAAACTGGATGTCGTCGATCAACAGGGCGTCGAGCGACCGGTAGGACCGCTTGAACTCGGAAATCGTATTGTGTTGCAGGCCTTTGACCATATCCCCCACGAAACGCTCGGAGTGCACGTACGCCACCCGGGCTTTCGCGTTCTCCGCGAGCATGGCGTTGCCTATCGCATGCATGAGGTGGGTTTTACCAAGCCCGACGCCACCGTATATAAAGAGTGGGTTGTAGGACTTGCCGGGATTTGCCGCGACCTGGCTCGCCGCCGCACGCGCTAACTGGTTGCTCTTGCCTTCGACGAAAGTATCGAACGCAAACAACGGGTTAAGCCTGGAGGCGACAGGAGTAGGGGGTTCCTGCGCGTCGCCCGATCTCGCCGGCGGTGGCCGCCGAACATTTGTCGCGGCCGGCGCTGCGGGCGCATCGCGCGAGCCGACTTCGACCACCAGTTCGGTGCCGGTGCCGTATTCATCGACGAGCTCCAGAATGCGCTGGATATGGTGTTGCTGCAGCCAGTCCACAACGAAGCGATTGGGGGCAAGCAGCGTGAGCCGACCGTCTTCCTGCACCGCCTGCAGCGGCCTTATCCAGGTGCTGAATTGCTGCTCCGGCAACTCGGATTGCAGCACGCGATGGCACTGGTTCCAGAGTGACGATTCGGCAGGCAATTGATTCCCCATGAGTGCTGGCAACAGAGGCCTCGCCGGTGGGCGGCACCCAACCTAGCAGCGTTAACAGAAAGACCGGGCAGTCTATACCGAATTTCCAATGTTTACATCCGTCTATTGACACCCTGTGCTGCGGTCAGTAACCTTGCCGGCCTTCTGAAATACCGGCCCCGAAATTGCCGGTTTTTTAACCAGGTACCAGGTCATGAAACGCACATTCCAGCCCAGCAAAATCAAGCGCGCACGCACTCACGGTTTCCGTGCTCGCATGGCAACCAAAGCCGGGCGCCTCGTGCTGAAGCGCCGCCGCGCCAAAGGCCGCGCCAAGCTGACGCCGTAAAGCCTCCGCGACCGTCACGGCGACGAGCCAAAAATCAGGATTGAAGCGCTGCCAGGGTAACCGGTTTACGAAATCGAACCGGCTACTGGATGCCGCTGCGTACGGCCGCGTGTTTGAAAAAGCTACGCGAAGCCGCGACAAATTATTTACAGTACTGTGCCGGCCGAATAACGACGCTGTCGCCAGGCTCGGACTTGCGATCTCGAAAAAGCACTGTCGCAGAGCCACGGCCAGGAACCGGTTAAAGAGACTCATCCGCGAATCTTTTCGCCACCATCAGGACGAGCTTGGCGGACTGGATATTGTCGTCTTGAACCAGCCGTCGGCAAAAGACGCCGAGCGTCTGACAATACGCGAAAGTCTGGTGAAACACTGGCAACGCTGCGAGCAAGCTAAAGGGCAGGAAAAATAGGGTATGGATAACCAGCGACTGTTGATCTGGGCGTTTTTCGGCCTGATGGCATGGATTACGTATCAGACCTGGATGCAGGACTATGGACCGAAGCCGGCCACGCCGCCCGCGGCCGTAGAGGCCGTGGACGCCGAGCAGCCCGCGATCCCGGATGATGGCGGCCTGCCGACGATCACCGACGCAACGATCGATGCGCCAGCACCAGTGGTTGCCGACGCACCGGCCGTTACCCCGGCAGCCACGGCACCGGTCGTTCGTGTTCTGACCGACGTCCTCGATGTTGAAATCAGCACCCAGGGCGGCACCATCCAGTCTGCAACCCTGCGTCGCTATCCGGTCGCGAAAGATCGCCCGGACGACCTCGTCGTTTTGCTAAGTACCGAAGACCTCAATTATGGCGCCGTGCAAACGGGCATACGCACGGCAGGAGCGCCAGCAGGAACTGCCGAACCGACCCACCAGGCGATGTTCACTGCGCCGCAAAGCAACTATGCGCTTAACGACGGCGAAGAGCTTGTTGTGCCGCTGCGCTGGACCGGCCCGGACGGCATCACCGTCGAAAAGCGGTTTACATTCAGGCGCGGCGGTTACGCTATCGATATCGAGCAGGAGCTGACAAACAACTCCGGCAACGAGTGGCGCGGCGCGGCCTACGCCCAGGTTCGTCGTCGCTTCGTCGACTGGGACCGATCCATGTTCGACGTTGATTCGTATTCGTTCAGCGGGCCTATCACGTACGACGGCGACAAAGCCGAGAAGCGCGATCGCGACGACCTGCTTGAAGACGGTCCCGTTAAATACAAGTCGAGCGACGGTTGGGTCGCCTCGATCGAACACCACTTTGTGACCGCCATTGTGCCGGCTCGCGGCACGGATCAGTCGTACACGGTGAGTGCACGCGGCGAACGCTCCACCGCAAGCGCGCTGGGGTCAACAACCTCCGTCGGCGCCGGTGAAAGCGCGGTGTTCGAGACTACGGCTTTTGTCGGTCCCAAGCTGCAGTCGCAGCTCGAGGACATCGACGAATCGTTGAAGCTGACCGTCGACTATGGCTGGTTGACGCTATTGTCGAACCCGATGTTCTGGGTATTGAGTTTTATTCATGACTTCGTCGGCAACTGGGGTGTCGCGATCATACTGATGACGCTTCTGATCAAGCTGATCTTCTACAAACTCACCGAATCGAGCGGACGCTCGATGGCCAAAATGCGTCAGCTACAGCCACGCATGCAGGCGTTGCAGGAGCGTTACAAGGACGACCGCCAGGCATTGAGCCAGGCGATGATGGACCTCTACAAACGCGAGAAGGTCAATCCGGCCGCCGGCTGTTTACCGATCCTGATCCAGATGCCGTTCTTCCTGGCGTTCTATTGGGTGTTGCTGGAAAGCGTCGAGATGCGCCAGGCGCCATTCATGCTCTGGATTACCGACCTGTCGTCGCGCGACCCGTACTTCATCCTGCCCATCATCATGGGCGCGGCAATGCTGTTCCAGCAAAAGCTGAACCCGGCGCCGGCGGATCCTGTGCAGGCCAAGGTCATGCAGATCATGCCGATCATGTTCACGGTGTTCTTCGCATTCTTCCCGTCGGGCCTGGTGCTGTACTGGGTAACCAACACGCTGCTGTCGATCGCACAGCAATGGAAGATCAACAAGGTGGTCGAGAAAGAAGCCGCCAAACGCCGCAAAAACTAGGTGTCAGTGACAACTAGGTGTCAGTGACCTAGTTTTTGCATCACAAAACTTGGTCACTGACACCAGGTTTAAAACCTAGTCACTGACACCAGGTTTTTGTGTCACTTTAGGGTGGTGCGGATTTTGATTTCGTTGTGCAGGGTCTTGTGCACCGGGCAGCGATCCGCGATCTCCAGCATTCGCTGGCGAACCTCATCTGACAGGTCGCCGTCCAGCACCAGTTCGCGGCGGAACTCGTGCACCTGGCCATCCGCCTGTTCGCAGTCCTCGCAATCTTTCGCGTGCACGCGGCCGTGTTTGACGTGCACGGTTGCTGACTCCAGCGGCAGCTTCTTATGATTCGCATACATGCGCAGCGTCATCGTCGTGCAGGTTGCGAGCGCGGCCGACAGGAAGTCGTAGGGCGTGGGCCCCTCGTCAGTGCCGCCAACCCGCACCGGCTCGTCGGCGATCAAGGTGTGCCTGCCCGCCTGCACCTCGGTGCGAAAACCATCGCCAAAGGTGCGTGCAACGACCTCATCGGTGTCCGCCGCGAGTGTCTCGGGCTCATTCTGCTTCGGCAGGTAGCGCAGCGCCCACGCGGCCAGCACCTGACCGGCGTAGCGCGAGTCTTCCTCGCGGCTGAGCAGGTGGTCCGCCTTGTCGAGGCTGACGAAGCTCTTCGGGTGTTTCGCTGCAACGAACAGCGCTGACGCGTTCTCGACGCTGACTGTTTCGTCGAGTGGCGCATGCATGACCAGCAGGGCTTTTCGCAGGCCGCCAATCGAGGCGGGCAGGTCCTGCGCCTCGAGATCATCGAGAAATTCCTTTTTGATTCGAAACGGCCGGCCGCCAAGCTGCACCTCTGCAACGCCTTCCGTCTCAAGCTCAGCCGCACTGCCTGTGAACATGTGCGCGACATGCGCCGGATCAGCGGGTGAACCGATGGTCGCGACAGCAACCGCCGACGGAATGTCTTTTGCGGCCTGCAATACAGCGGTTCCGCCGAGCGAGTGACCAAACAAAATTTCTGGTGCGCGATATTCGCTTTCCAGCCAGCGGGCCGCGGCAAGCAAGTCGGAAACATTGCTCGAGAAGCTCGTATCCTCGAACGCGCCTTCGCTTTCGCCGAGACCCGTGAAGTCAAAACGGAGCACGGCAATGCCGTCGGCAATCATGGCGCGCACAATGTTCGTTGCGGCCTTCAGGTTTTTCGAGCACGTGAAACAGTGCGCGAACAACGCGAACGCTCTTGGCGGGCCAGAGGGCAGGTCTAGGATCCCGGAAAGCGCCTGATCCTGAGCGTTTGTAAAGCTTACTTTTTTACTCTGCATGTTGTGCTCACCTGTGGTCTCATAAAGGCATGGCCAATCTGTCCGACACGATCGTCGCCGCAGCCACACCGCCGGGTGTTGGCGGCATCGGCATTGTGCGCGTCTCCGGAGAGATGACCGAGGCGATCGCCAGAACATTACTCGGCAGCCTGCCGGAACCGCGCACAGCATCGTATCGAGTCTTTCGCGCGCGCGACGGACGCCGTATCGACGAGGGTATCGCGCTGTATTTTCCGGCGCCCGCGTCTTTTACAGGCGAATCGGTGCTCGAGCTGCACGGTCACGGCGGGCCGCTTGTCGTGTCCCTTATCATAGACGTGATCATTGCGCTCGGCGCGCGCCGTGCAGAGCCCGGCGAGTTTTCAAAACGCGCATTTCTCAATGACAAACTCGACCTCGTGCAGGCAGAAGCGATTGTCGACCTGATCAATGCTGGTACATCGCAGGCAGCAAGAGCCGCATTGCGGTCATTGTCCGGCGAGTTTTCCAAAGCAGTTAATGCGCTGGCCGAGCAGCTGGTTCGCCTCCGCATGCACGTCGAGGCGGCGATCGACTTTCCCGAAGAAGAAATCGATTTTCTCGCCGATGATGCGTTACGCCTGCGCGTCGAGGAATGTCAGGCCGCGTTCAGCGTGTTGCGTGATGGCGCCGCGCAGGGGCGGCTGCTGCGTGACGGTTTTCAGGTTGTAATTGTCGGCAAGCCCAACGCCGGCAAGTCGAGTCTGCTGAATCTGCTCAGCGGCCAGGACGCCGCCATCGTTACCGAGGTCGCGGGTACAACCCGCGACATCCTGCGCGAACAAATCGACATCGACGGACTCGCCGTCGAGCTTGTCGACACGGCCGGCCTTCGTGAAAGCCCGGATCGCATTGAAGAGGAGGGCATTCGCCGCGCACACCAGGCGCTGGCCAATGCCGACGCCGTGCTGCTGATCCAGGATGCGACAGACGACGAGGATCACGAGCTGCATGAGAAGCTCCCGGCCGGCGTGCCGCTCACTATCGTACGCAACAAAGTCGACCTGACCGGTGAACCACCCGGCAAGCTCGACGAAGACACGATCAACCTGTCGGCCAAGACCGGCGAAGGCCTCAACGCGTTGCGCGAACGAATTCGCGAGCTTGCTGGCTACGAGAATCTTGGCGAGGGCGCCTACACCGCCCGGCGCCGACACGTCGAGGCACTCGAGCGTGCGGCCATGCACTTCGAAACCGGCCGTACAGCGCTCGAGGAAACCCTGGCCGGCGAGCTGCTGGCCGAAGAGCTTCGTCTTAGCCACTACGCACTGGGCGAAATCACCGGAACATTTTCGTCGGACGATTTGCTCGGCAAGATATTTTCAGAATTTTGTATAGGCAAGTAACAGCACCAGCTAGCGCCAAAAAGGTTTCAAGAGCACCTGTTGCGCTGGCAGTGCTTGATCGGCATGGTGTTCGCGGTTTCGCCGAAACATAAAAAGGAGCAGCCATGAAGCTCATTACGGCAATCGTCAAACCCTTCAAGCTCGAGGACGTGCGAACAGCACTACAGGACGTGGGTGTACAGGGAATGACGGTTAGCGAGGTCAAGGGATTCGGTCGGCAACGCGGTCACACAGAGCTTTATCGCGGTGCTGAATACACTGTCGACTTCGTCCCGAAGACTAAAATCGAAATCGTTGTGTCCGACGATCTCGTCGAAAGAGTCACCGACGCGATCGTCAACAGCGCACGAACCGGCAAGGTAGGCGACGGCAAGGTTTTCATCACCTCTGCCGAGCAAATCATACGAATTCGAACCGGTGAAGCCGGCGACACAGCAATTTAAGGGGCATAGCAAGGTATGCGAATATCAACGATTAACCTGGTGGGCGCAGCGCTGCTGACGGTGTTCGCCCCGGTCATGGCAAGCGCTTCCGAGGGCCTGGATACAGGCGACACGGCGTGGATGCTGACATCAACGGCGCTCGTACTTTTCATGACGCTGCCCGGCCTTGCCTTGTTTTACTCCGGGCTTGTGCGAAATCGCAACGTGCTGTCCGTGATGATGCAATGCTTCGCGATCGCGTGCGCTGCTTCTCTTATATGGGTGTTGTTCGGTTATAGCCTGGTGTTCGGCGACGGCTCGCTGGCCGGCGGACTGACCGCGGGCCTTGGCAAAGCGATGCTGGCCGGCGTCACAATCGACTCAATGTCCGGGACGTTTCCCGAGACCGTTTTCATCATGTTCCAAATGACGTTCGCGATTATCACCCCG
>JBCAZN010000090.1:0-8081 GCA_038533035.1 Pseudomonadota bacterium | reverse complement strand
TGGCATTGATGCGGCGATCCTGACGCGCTCGGTCGATATCATGATCAGTCGCTTGCGCAGCAAGCTGGGCGATTCAGTGAAGCCGCCACGATTCATCCAGACAATCTGGGGGCGGGGTTATTCATTCGTGGGAGTGCTCGAGCAAGATGCTTAGGCGCCTGTCGCGCTCGTTATCGTTCCGGCTGCTCGCGATTTTCCTGGTGCTGGCGCTGATGTTCGTCTATGGGACGTTCACGGCGCTGAAGTGGTTGTACAATAGCGATGAAATTCGCGGGCTGATCTCCGGGCACCTCTCGCTGCACGTGAGCTACGTCAAAGAAGACATCGGCTCGCCGCCGAGAATTGAACGTGCGATCGCGATTACCGAGCGGGTACCCGTTGATATCCGGATTATTGGTCCGGACATAGATTGGGCGTCGGACCCGGATTTTCCGCGAATAGCCGATCTCGATTTCGGACCCAGCCCGGCCTTTAGTGACGATCCGGATGCGTGGGTCGACGAGCTGCAGGGCATCGAGTTTGCCGAGCTGGACAATCACAACTTTCTCAAGATAAAACAGGACGCGTACTCGATCGTCGTGGTCAGCCCGCGAATCGCGGATACCAGCGCGGGGCCGGACCTTGTTTTGATCATTGTCGGGCTGGGGCTGCTTTACTTGTCGATCGGTTACTTTGCGGTTAACTGGTTATTCAAACCGATCCGCGCCATTCGTGCGGGTGCCGCCCACATTGGCCGCGGCAACTTCGAGCACCGTATTCTTAATATTCGGCGTGATCAGCTGGGCGATCTTGCCGGCGATATCAATGCGCTTGCCAGCGATGTGCAGCACATGCTCGATGCGAAGCGCGCATTGTTGCTGGGTATCAGTCACGAGTTGCGCACGCCCATGTCGCGCATGCGTCTGGCGCTCGAGTTTATCGACAGTGACAAGGATCGCGAGACGTTGCGCGCCGAAATCGCGGAAATGGAGAAGATCGTCGTCTCCCTGCTGGAAGCGGAACGCCTGGCAACGCGCCACGAACCGCTGTCACGAGTGCCGGTAGAGATTGGCTCGCTCGTCAACAACCTGATTGACAATTATTTTGCTCGGGACCGTGAACGGATCGACGTGCAAATGCCCACCGGCGAGTTGCGCGCGGATGTCGACGAAGCGCGCATCACCCTGATGCTCAAGAATCTGCTGAGTAATGCGATCCGGCACTCGAGCGGTGAGGGCAGGGACATTCTGTTGTCGGTTACGGCTGACGGCGGCGAGCTGGTGTTTGAGATCAGTGATGACGGACCGGGCATGTCACGCGAGCAGGCGCGGCACATCGGCGAGCCTTTCTATCGTGGCGATCCGTCGCGTACCCGGGACACGGGTGGCACAGGTCTTGGGCTCTACCTCGCCATGCTGGTTGCCGACGCGCACGGCGGTTCCCTGAAGCTGCTGAATCCGGACGAACCCGGCGCCCGGTTCGAGGCCAGGATCCCTATCGTTTGACATAACGCCGATGACCACTTGATCTTTCGATCCTATGATATCAAAATGATATCAAACTGGATAAACCGAAGGAGAGGGTCATGATCAGAGAACAGAAAAGAGCCGTCGCGTCCGGCTACCTGATGATTTTGGTGTTGGCGGTGTTGCAGATTGGCTTCGGCTTCCTGATCGCTATGGGTGTACAGGCGCAGTCCGTTGTGACCGTGGTAATCGGTGTACTGGCGTCGGTGATCCTGTTGATCTGCTGGGCCGGATTATTCATGGTGCATCCCAACGAAGCGAAGGTGTTGCAGCTGTTCGGCAAATACGTTGGCACGGTGCGCGACCCGGGCCTGCGCTGGGCGAATCCGTTTTACTCCAAGGTTTCGGTGTCGACCCGCATCCGCAATTTCGAGAGCAGCACACTCAAAGTCAACGATGCCAACGGCAGTCCCATCGAAATCGCGGCTGTTGTGGTCTGGAAGGTCTTTGATACGGCCGAGGCCCTATTCGAGGTTGACGACTATGCAGGCTTTGTCGAGATCCAGAGCGAATCGGCGCTGCGTGCCCTCGGTACAACGTATCCGTACGAACCGCACGATGATGCCACGATAAGTCTGCGCAGCGACCCGGGTGAAATCGCCGAAGCGCTGGTTGCTGAAATTCAGGACCGCCTGTCCCAGGCGGGAGTAACCGCCATCGAGGCGCGCATTACGCACCTTGCATACGCGCCCGAAATCGCGAACGCCATGTTACGCCGGCAGCAGGCTTCCGCCATTATCGCCGCGCGTAAACAGATTGTGCGCGGCGCCGTTGGTATGGTGCATCTTGCATTAGAGGAGCTCGACGAGAATCAGATCGTGAATCTCGACGAGGAACGCAAGGCCGCGATGGTCAGCAACCTGCTGGTGGTGCTGTGTGGTGATGAAAGCGCGCAGCCGGTCCTGAATACCGGTTCGTTGTACACCTGAGCAACAGCGGTCGCTGGAATCCTGATGGCTAGCAAAAAATCATTTGCGCTGCGCATGGACGCCAAAACGCTGGACGCAATGCAACGCTGGGCGAAAGACGATCTGCGCAGTTTGAATGCGCAGATCGAGTTCGTTCTCAGGGAGGCGCTGCGGCAGAGTGGGCGATTGAAAGAAGACGAGTCTCAATGACGCCCTGCCGCGATTTACGGGGCAGGGTGCTAAGATGAGGGTATGCACACGATCCTGCCCATTGCCGGCGTGTTACTGGCGTTGATATCGGCCGGCTGTATCGCCTATATCGCCTGGGAGGTCACCAAGGAGTCGTCGCCCGACGACTCCTGATCAGTGACCGGTTAACGCCGCCGCTTCGTACGCTCGCGTTCCTTCTGTTCGCGTCGCGGCGCTTCACTTCTTGACTGACGTGCTGGCGCTGCGCGTTCCTGGCGTGGCGCCCTCGTAGTCTCCCGACGTGCCGGTTCCTGGCGCGTGCTGCGTGTCGGCGCCTGGCGCACGGTTCGTGCCGGGTCCTGGCGCGTGCTGCGCGTCGGCGCCTGGCGACGCTGATCGTTGCTGCGTGTGATCGGCACTCGCGTGTCCGTCTTCGGCGTTACGTACCGACGCTCCGGCTGACTCGATGAGGCTCGATTCGGCGACTTGCGCGTTTGCGTTTGTGCCCGGCTGCGATCGGCTGTCCTGCGATCAGCCTCAATCGAACGATCCCGAAAGCGAATCGTTTCTCGTGTGCTGGTGCGACTGCGATTGCTGTCGCGCTCACTCGTTGTGCGGGTTGACCGTACATCGCGAGTCGCAACGCTGCGCGTATTAACGTTGCGCGTACTAACGTTGCGCGAATTTCGAGCCCGCGACCGGTCGGTGTAACCTTCGCGAATCAACCGCTCGCGTCGATCCGCACGCGCGTGCCAGCGGTCGCCGCGATCGATGTGGATGCTGCGCGATACATTGACGTGCGTCGTTCTGTTGGTCACGTACGTCGTGTTGTGAATATTGATGGACGGACGTCGATACCACCAGTTGTCGCGGTAATAACGGCCGTAGTAGGGGTGACCACGGTAGCTGTGGTGATAAACATGCACACTGTCCGATCGCCAGCCAATGGCGAACGCGGTCGTCACACCCCAGAAAAAGCCACGATCAAAGCGGTAGCTCGACGAATACGGGTAGTAGTAGACCGGGCACGGGCGCGGGTAGTAGTAGTAAACCGGTCGGGGCTGGTAAACAACGACTCGCTCAGGCTCGTAGTAAGGAACGTAGATCGCGTCATCCGCTACCGGCGTGATACTGATTACATCGTCACTGCGCTCGATCGTCTGGTATTCGTCGCTTCTCAGGTTGCCGGCGGCATACGCGCGATCACGGAACCCCTCGACGGCGGCCACAACGTCTGCCTGCTGCGCGACAACGGCCTCGCCCAGTCGATACGTCCAGTCGAGATCGCGGTTCAGCAACTCAACGACTTCCGGATAATTCAACAGTGCGACGATGGAATCGTCCCAGTCGGGATTCGGCTCGAGCGACGGGTCATCCTCGCGCGCGTCGAGAAAACGCGCGGCGGCTGCAACCTGCAATGGGTAGGCTGAAGCCGGCAACACCACGGCGAGCAGGTCGTCGGGGTAGAGCGCAACGGGCCCGACCAGCTCCTGCAGCTCAATGTCACTCAGACGCGGAATATCGTCCTCGCCGAGCGGCATGATTTCGGCACCCGAAGACGCCTGGCCGATGACCCTGCCAGCGTCATCCACAGGCACCTGAGCCTGTAAAAAAGCAGGTGAAATCAATAAGATAACAGGCAAAAGCCTGATTGTTTTGTGCATGGTCGTCACATTGACCTCCCGATCCGCCGTGCTGGCGGACGTGTCCGTTGTGAGGCCAATACTAGGGTCGGCTAGCTGAACCGACCCTTAACCAGCGAAATTACTCGTCGTCGCCGCCGTGCCAGGCCAGGAATTTCCAGCCGTCATCGGTCCGCACGAGCACGTCCGTGTAGCGGCCGTTGCTGCGGGAAATCGTCCCGTCTGTCGCCTTGTAAGCACTGCTGTACAAATAGTGAGCGACGGCCGTGTCGCCACGTACGATGATGCGATACGGGTACAGCTCATGTGCCACCAGCTGACCTTCCTGTTCGGCAAAACGATCCCACATTTTGATTGATGCGCGGTTACGCGGCACCGGTGTGTTCTTGTTCCAGCCAGTAAAGTCGTCCGTGAGCAGCCGATCGATCCATTCGCGATCGCCGTTTTCGTCGGCATTCCAGACTTCCTCGACTACGGCCCAGACGTCGGCTTCGTCCTGTGTCGTATCGGCAACCCCTTCCTGTGCTGACGCAGATGAAAACAAAAACAATGTGCCGACAAGCGCCAGCCAGTGAGTGCGCGAAAAGTTCATAGTGAATGCCCCCAAATCTCCGTAGTGGCCAGTGTAGTCATATTGGCTTTACGCGACAAACGTTAGCAAGAGTCAGCGGGGTGCGTCCTCCATGAGCAACGCATGTAATTCCTGCAATGCCGTGTCTTGCAGCGTTTCTGTTTTGTCATAAGCATAGATATCGAGCAATTGTGGTTCGTCGAGGTAGTCCGGGTGATGCGCTTCGATAATGGTTGCGTATTCGAAAATTCGGCCGCCGCGCGCAAGCAACAGCTGGTAGACATGGACGGCGAGTGTCGAGTCTTGCTCGAGATGCATCAGGTTGGCAATGGCAGATCCGCCTGCTCCGATATCGAACGAGCCGATGTGCATCGTTTGCTTGTGAATTCTCCAGCCGTTCGACTTGAATACTTCGCCGAGCGAGTTGCCGGCCAGTACACGCGCATGCTCGGTGCCGATACTGGTGTCGGGGTCTTCACTAAAGCGCACGATGGCATAGGTCCGGCAGACACGCGTATCGTCTTCGAGGCTATAAAGGCTGGAGCGGCGTAAACCAGCTTCGCTGGCAAGCACCTCGATACCGTAGCTGCCGAAGCGTTGCTCGATTCGTTCGCTGTTAAGCAGTACAGTCTCAGTCGCGCAGGCGCTAAGCGCCGCCGCGAGAACAGCCGGCGTGAGGCGCGCTCGGCGTGACAGGTCATCAAAATAGCTTAGCAATCGTGAATCCTTTTACGTCGTCCGTGCATCAGTATGTCTATGCAATCCTTTTGTAGGGGGAATTTTACATGCGAATTTCGAAAACGAAGAGCTTGATTGGTGTTCTTTCGTTGTTTGTTGCCGCTGCGACGCAGGCCAGTGACTGGGTCGAGCAAAGCGATGCACACGCGCAACTGGTTCTGGAGCTGTTTGCGGAGCTCAGTCCGGAGGGCGCGGGAAGCCTTGGCGTCGATGGCCTCGACGAGGAAATCAGTGATCTTGGCCCGGGTTCATTCCAGGAAGCACAGGCAAAATCGCGCGCTTTGCTGAAGGAATTGAAAAAACGCGAAGCTGCAGCAACCGACCGGAAAGTGCGCCAGGACCTGGGCATTCTCGTGCAGGTGATCGAAGACGCAATTTTCAGCGGCGATCTGAACTACGAGCGGATGCTGCCGTATTACAACCTCAACCAAACCATCTTCTTTGGCGTGCGCGGCATTCTCGACCCCCAGAATGACCGATCGCGATATCCGGCCGCGATCGAGCGCATCAGGAAATACGCTGGCCTGACCGAAGGCTATGAACCGCTCACTGAGCAGGCCAAGGACAGAACCCGTGAACGCTTTGACATTGCAGGCCTCGTCGGTCCGTATCGTGGTGAGGTCGAGCAGGATCTCGCCCGAGGTGACACGATGATTGACGGCATCGAACAACTGCTTGCCGGCACAGATCTGCAGGGCTGGGAAGAAAGCTATGCCGTGCTTGCTGAACAATTGCGCGACTACAACGAATGGCTTCGAGCGGAGGTTCTGCCGCGCGCGCGCGACGACTACCGCTTGCCACGTGAGCTCTATGCAGACGCGCTCAAGAACTGGGGCGTTGATGCATCGCCCGAGGAGCTAATCGAGCAGGCCACCAAGGGCTACATGGATATCCGCAACGAAATGGAAGCGCTGGCGCCACTCGTAGCGGCAAAGATGGGCTATGACACAACGGACTATCGCGAGGTCATCGCGCGACTCAAAGCTGACGGTGCGATCGATGGTGACAAACTGCTCGATCACTATCACGCGGTGCTGCGTGACATTGAAGAGATCATTGTGCGTGAGAAACTGATCTCGCTGCCGGAACGCGACGCAGGTATTCGCATAGCATCCGCCGCCGAAACCGCGGCGCAACCGGCGCCGCATTTGCAGCCGCCGCGGCTGATTGGCAACACCGGTGAATACCCTTACTTCGTGATTCCCAAGCTTACCCAGAACGACGATGGTAGCTGGCAACAGACCGATGACACCTATGCTGCCGGTGCCTGGACACTGACGGCGCACGAAGCACGGCCGGGCCATGAGATGCAATTCTCGAGTATTGTTGAGTCCGGTGTTTCAGTGACACGCGCCGTGTTTGCGTTTAACAGTGCCAATGTCGAAGGCTGGGGGTTGTACGCCGAGGCTATTGTGAAACCGTATCTGCCGCTCGAAGGCCAGCTGATCAGCCTGCAATACCGGCTGATGCGTGCCGGTCGCATGTTCCTGGACCCGATGCTGAATCTGGGACTGATCACGCCGGAGGAAGCCAAAGACCTGATCATCTCGGACATGGCAATCGGTGAGTCATGGGCGCAGAACGAAATCGAGCGCTATACCTACCGCATGCCAGGCCAGGCGACGGCGTATTACTACGGCTACAACAAGATGCAGTCGCTGCGCGCACAGACCGAGCTCAAGCTGCGCGACAAATTTGATCAACAAGCGTTTCACGATTTCGTGCTCGACCAGGGCATGTTGCCGCCACACATCCTCAAGGATGCGGTTATGGATGAATTCGTACCGGGCCAGCTCGACTAAGCCTCCGAATAGCGTCAGCGGCATTGCAGGTATACTCCGGTTTCCCTGACGAGAAGGGGACACCGGGGTGTCCGAAAATCTTTCCTGCTACCGCTGCGGTGCGGATCTGGCCGCACTGACGCTGCCGCTGTCGCGGCATGATCAGTGCCCGTCGTGCAGTGCCGATGTGCATGTCTGCAAGATGTGCGTGTCGTTCGATGCGACCGTGCCGCGGCAGTGCCGTGAGGACGGCGCCGAGGATGTAAAAGAGAAAGAGCGACCCAACTTCTGCGACTGGTTCAAGCCATCTTCCCGGGCGTTCGATCCGGATCGCAAGTCGGCGGCTGACGAGGCTGCTGCGGCACTGGAGGATCTGTTCGGTGACTGACAAAGCACTCGTTGTACTGTCCGGCGGCCAGGATTCGACGACTTGCCTTTATTGGGCGATGGACCGCTTCGGTCATGACAATGTGTCGGCCCTGACGTTCGATTACGGCCAGCGCCACCGTGTCGAATTGCAGTGTGCGAAAGACGTCGCGGCCGATGCGGGCGTGCCGCACGCTGAGTTACCGATCAATACTTTTGATGCTTTAGGCGGCACAGCGCTGACTGATGACAACATTGCTGTTGGCAACGGGCTTGATGAACGCTCGGGATTACCAAACACGTTTGTGCCAGGGCGCAACCTCATCTTCCTGACGTACGCCGCGGCATACGCCTGGCAACGCGGTATCACCCATCTCGTC
>JBCAZN010000089.1:0-8097 GCA_038533035.1 Pseudomonadota bacterium | reverse complement strand
CGACGCTCTTCCGCTCGTGCCCAGTTTTATGCGCGTGCTGACAATCTCCGGGAATGGTTATTCCAGGTCGAAAAGCATCTGGGCAGCCTCACGCGTCGTCTCGGCAACAGCGTGACGTCGGATCGCATCAACGATGACCTGGCTGGCGACCCCGCCGCTGAAGCCGCCGGTGCAGCGAGCGACAATGTCGATGTGCGCACGCCATGGTTACAGGTCGATAACGTGTTCTTCGAAGCGCGCGGCACAGCCTGGGCACTGGTGCACTTTTTCCGTGCGGCGGAGTTCGACTTTGCCAAAGTCCTGCGTGACAAAAATGCCGAAACCAGCGTGCGGCAGATCATCCGTGAACTTGAGGCCAGCCTCGAGCCGTTGCAATCGCCGATGGTGCTGAACGGCGGTGGTTACGGTTTGTTCGCCAACCACTCGCTGGTGATGGCGAATTACCTGGCGCGCGCCAACGCCGCGGTGATTAATCTGCGCGAACTTTTAGATCAGGGTTAACCTTAAGAAAAACACGTTAATCCTTGTTTTCTAATAGATTCCTACCCACGTTGGAATCATTTTCCAGCACTCGTTCAGCGCTTTATCCAGCCGCCGGTAATCGGGCTCGAATTCACCGACATGCCGCCAGAAAGCGCGCGAATGATTCATGTGCCTGGCGTGGCACAGTTCATGGATCATCACGTAGCGCAGATGTGCCGGTTCGAGGAACATCAGGCAGTAATTGAGACTGATCGTCCCACTCGACGAATGGCTGCCCCAGCAGGTTCGCTGGCCGCGTACCGAGAGTTTCTTGTAGGGATTACCGGTGAGTGCCGACAAGGATCGCAACCGCGGCCCGTATTGCTTCTTGGCGATACTGATCAGCCAGCGCTTCAGCGCCGCCACACAGGCCGCCTCGTCCTGCACCGCACCGCTCAGAACGACGGTCGAGCCACGTGTGCGATAGCTGACTGAGTTCGCGTTGGGCTCGGCGATGTAGCGAACGCCGAAGATCTGCTCGATGCCATTCAGGCGCACGATGTCGGGCAACGCAAACGGTTCTGGCACATGTTCAGCCGCGAACTGCGCCCGGGCCTTGTCAATCCACTCGCGGTGCGATTCGACAAAATCGCGAACGTCTTTGGCTCGGGTCCGTTTGGGCACGACGACCTCGACGCGCCCGCGCGGATACACCTTGATCGACAGGCGGCGCGCCCGGCCGCTCTCGCGCACAGAAAAGCCCGACAACGGGTCGGGCTCGACTGCATCCTGAAACAGGGATAATTGGGTCGCTGTGCTCGGCACAGCGCCTATTCTACGGTTTGTCGCCGCTGAAGCGAACCGCATCGTCCATCGACATCTTGCCGTGCACGCCGCCGACGCTCGCCGTCTCGCTTATGAAAAGGTCGACTTCGTATTCGACGTCGATAACCCCTTCGACCCTTGATCCGGGTCCGATCACGATGCGCGGCGTACGGCGCTTCTTGCCCCAGCTCCAGCCGCCCGGCTTTTCGACAACGATGTTGCCGTTCACTACGGCTTCGTCCGTCAGGTAGATATCGCCACTGACTGTCGAGACATCACCGCCGATCTCGGCACCGACCAGTTGAATTTCACCGTTTACGTTCTCGACGTCCGATGCAACGGTCGAGCCTTTACCGACCTTGATGCGACCGTTGACGGCTTCGATATAGCCGTCGATCACACTTGCCTCACCCACGCGTATCGTGCCATTGACGGTCTCGAGATCCTCAGCCTGAACCTTGTCGGCAACGCGCACGCCACCGTTCACGGTCGACGCAGACTCGATGGTCGCCCCCGTGTCGACGCGAATCGAGCCGTTGACGGTGCTGACATCGCCCGTTACCTGTGCGCCCTCGCCGACCGTAATGCTGCCATTGACCGAGCTGGCGCCATCGGCCACCTCACCGGCGCCAACCTTGATGCTCTTGTTGACCGTACCCGCCAGTGCCGGCGTGGCCAGCAACAGGAACAGCAAGCCAACCGTGAATGCAGATTTGCTCATCGTTCGTGCCATTTTGGTAACCCCTAAGTGTATTTCCTGACCTTTAGATACCGCCCGGCGGGATTTGGTTGCAATGCGAGATTTCGAGAACAAATCCTGCCAGAATTGCGCCCCTATGACGATCGCCCTTGAAGCGCGCAACCTCGTAAAGGAATACCCCGGCGTTCTGGCGGTCAATGGCGTCAGCTTCACGGTGCCTGAGGGCATCTGTTTTGGCTTGCTCGGCCCCAACGGCGCCGGTAAGACCACGACGGTCGAGATCATTGAGGGTGTCACCACGGCAACCTCGGGTGACGTCGACTACTACGGCGAACCCGCCGGCGCCCGTTTTCGCCAGGAAGTCGGCATCCAGTTCCAGAGTACCGCGCTGCAGGATTTCATCACGGTGCGGGAAACGCTGGAAATGTTTCGCACACTGTATGACCGACGTGCCGACCTCGACGACGTCATCGCCCGTTGTTCACTCGAAAAGCTGCTCGACCGTGACAATCGCAAGCTGTCCGGCGGTCAACGACAACGCCTGTTGCTCGCCGTTGCACTCGTCAACCGCCCGCGCCTGATTTTTCTCGACGAGCCGACCACCGGGCTGGATCCGCAGGCACGGCGAAACTTTTGGGAGCTCGTGCAGAATATTAGGGCCGACGGCGCGACGATCGTATTGACGACGCATTACATGGATGAGGCACAGGTGCTCTGCGACGACATTGCGATCATGGATGAAGGTCAGATAGTCAGACAAGGGTCGCCAGAGGAGTTGCTACGTTCACGCTTTGGCGATGAGCTGATTCACCTGCCCGGCGGCGAGATCCGACGCCCTAACCTCGAGGACCTGTTCCTCGACCTGACCGGCCACGCGCTGCGGGTTTAGCTATGTGGCACCGTATTTACGCAATTTTCAGAGCGCGGAATCTCGAATTTATTCGCGATCGCGGTTCCCTGGCCTGGAGCCTGGTTCTTCCCGTGCTACTGATGTTCGGCCTGTCGTTCGCCTTCAGCAACGAGCGCGATGTCTACAAAGTTGGTGTGCTGGTAGCCGCGGACACCGACCGGGACCACCCCTTCCTCGAAACCCGATACATCGATTTCGTCGACTACACGGATCGCACCGAGGCACTCGACAAAATTGCCCGTCACCAGCTCGACCTGCTGGTCGAATTTTCAGATCCGCCGCGCTACTGGGTAAACCCCGAATCGTCTAGCGGCTACTTCGTCGAGATCGCACTGTTAAGTGCCGACAACGACAACACGACCGGTTTACAAAAACAACAGATCGAAGGCACGGCCGTGGGTTATGCCGACTGGGTGTTACCCGGCATTCTAGGCATGAATATGATGTTCAGCTGTTTGTTCGGCGTTGGCTACGTCGTGGTCCGCTACCGTAAGAACGGCTTCCTGAAGCGCTTGCACGCGACGCCGCTGACCAGCTTCGAGTTTATTTCGGCCCAGGTCGCATCGCGTCTTCTTCTGACGATGACTATCACGACCGCGCTGTTCGCCGGCACACACCTGATTCTGGATACGCGCATGGAAGGCAGCTACTTCACGCTGTTTTTGGTCGGCGTGGTCGGCACCATTGCATTGATATCAATGGGCCTTATCATCTCCGCGCGCGCGACCAGTGAGGAACTGGCCGGCGGATTGCTAAACCTGTTCACGTGGCCAATGATGATGTTGTCGGGCGTCTGGTTTTCACTCGAAGGCGCGAACCCCGCGTTACAAACTCTGGCGCAGATCTTTCCGCTGACCCATGTGCTCGACTCGGCGCGCGCGGTCATGCTCGACGGCGCCACGCTCGGCGACATCGCGCCTGCCCTGATCGCTCTGCTGGGTTTGAGCGGTGTCTTTCTCGCTATTGGTGCGCGCATCTTTCGTTGGGGACCCGTGTAACGATGCTTATCGACATCGGTGCCAATCTCGCGCATGACAGCTTCGACGACGATCGTGCCGAAATGATGCAGCGCGCGGCCGACGCCGGCGTAGCAACCATGATCGTGACCGGCAGCAGCGATGACAGCAACGTGCGCGCCGCCGAGCTTGCTGAAACATCCGGCGGTGTACTTTACTCTACGGCCGGCGTGCATCCCCATCACGCATCAGACTACACGGACGACAGCGACGCGCTGATTCGACGCCTGGTGCAAAAGGACGTGGTTGTAGCGGTTGGAGAATGCGGTCTCGATTATTTTCGTAACTTCTCGCCGCGGGAAGCGCAGCTCGATGCATTCAAGCGGCAGCTCGAGATCGCCGCGGAAACATCGCTGCCCGTGTTCCTGCACCAGCGCGACGCCCATGACGATTTCGTCGACGTGCTCGAACCCGCATTGCCGAACTTATCCAGGGCAGTAGCGCACTGTTTCACGGGCGAAGGCGAGTCGCTACGCGAATATGTGGCAATGGGCCTCTACATCGGCGTTACCGGCTGGATCTGTGACGAACGACGTGGCAAACACCTGCACGACATTGTCGATGTGATTCCCGATGACCGCCTGTTGATTGAAACCGATGCGCCATACCTGTTGCCGCGTACGATTCGGCCGAAACCGAAGACGCGACGCAACGAACCGATGTATTTGCCGGAAGTCGCACGTGTCGTCGCCGAGGCTCGCGGTCAAAGCATCGAGCACATTGCAAAAATTACGACGGCGAACGCCAAACGCTTCTTCGGCTTACCAGCCGACTAGTGCGGTTGCATGAGCAGGCCGCGGTAGATCGCAAGGTCGTCGTTGGAGAAGCAACAAAATACAACTTCGCCGATGACCGTCGTGCCAACCACGACTTCCGAGACGGTGTCGACAGCGACCCGTGCTGCCGCATCTTGCGGATAACCAAACACACCGGTACTGATGCCGGGAAACGCAATTGACGACAAATTGGCTTGTTCGGCGAGTCGAATGCAATTGCGGTAGCAGGTTGCGAGCAGCTCGGGTTCTCCGTCGGATCCACCGTTCCAGACGGGCCCAACCGTGTGAATGACATGCCGACACGGCAAGTTGTACGCCGCGGTTATTTTGGCATCACCGGTCTCGCATCCGCCAAGCGCCCGACATTCTTCCAGTAGTGCGGGCCCGGCTGCACGATGGATTGCGCCGTCGACGCCGCCGCCGCCCAGCAGACTGCGATTGGCCGCGTTGACGATGACATCGACGTCTAGCGTCGTGATGTCGCGATGCACCGCCTGGAACGTTGGCATGTCATGTCCCGCCTTCTGCTGCTGACCGCCGTATCAGCTCCCAGTGCGGCTTGAACGCCTCAACCTTGAAGCGCGCGGCATTCTTGTCCGGTTCGCCGAAATCCGCCGCAAGGCCGTCGAGGTCTGTGACGAGGTCGGGTGTACCTTTCGCAAACTCGGCGCCGTCGAGAAACAGGATCCGTCCGGCCACCGGTACTTCGCGCACGATCTGTCGAATCGCCGCAATTCTGTCGTAAAGCGCCGGCTGCGGATTGTTAAACGTGAAGCGTCGCTCCTGGCTCATGACACTCCACTGCTGCAGTTTGTCCCCGCCAAATATGGTGCCCGCCACATCCTTGACCTCGAGTACGAGCAGCCCCTGCGACGTCAGCAACAGGTAGTCGAGCATAATCTCGCCTTCGTCCGCCTTGGGCACAACGAGACTTTCAATGCGGTCAAAACTGATGTCAGCGAGCACCTGCTCGAAGCGACTGCGGCGACCACGAACCATGCGCCACAGCAGGCCGGCAAGCAGCAATACAACAGCAACAAGGGCCGCCAGCTGCCACGGATTCGACGTGATGTTCGCAATGATGTCGTTGAGCTCAGGCATCGTTACGCGATCCTAATGAGACTGCATCGCAGCGGCAAGTGACACGAGGTTCGGTTCGATGCTGACAGCCTTCGCCGGTCGTTGCAGGATCTCTGCAAGCTCCGGCGGCAACGGCACGGTCGTGCCGATCAATGGCTCAACCACTGTTTCAAACTTGGCCGGGTGCGCCGTTGCAACGAGTATCCAGTCGTTGCCATTACGATCACCGTCATCAAGGTTTCGCCACGTATGCGTTGCGGTTGCTGTGTGCGGACAGGTCGCAAAACCGAATGCCTCGTAGTCATCTTTGATCGCCTGTCGAATCTGATCGTCATCGACTGACGCGACGCCGAGCCGCTCTCGCAGCACGTCGGCTTCGCCGAGCAGTTTGCGCAAGCGCTCCATGTTGCTCGGGTCGCCAACGTCCATCGCCGACGCTAGGGTTTGCAGACTCGCACGCGGCAACCACTGCATGGAATCGAAGTAATCCGAAATCGTCCGGTTTGCGTTGGTGGCGAGCACGATGGGCCCGATCGGCAGCCCCATTTCGCGGGCGAGAACGCAGGCAAGACCGTTGCCGAGATTGCCGGTTGGAATTATGAATCCGGGCGCGTTGCCGGTACGACGCCAGTGACGCAAGGCCGCATCGGCGTAATACGTGCTTTGTGGCAACAGACGGCCAATATTGATGCTGTTCGCTGAACTGAACCTGTGCTTTGTTGCGAGTTCTGCGTCTGCCATGGCGGCCTTGACCATGGCCTGGCAATCGTCAAAGGCGCCCTGCACTTTCAATGACAATACGTTGTCACTCCAGCAACACAACTGGTGCGCCTGCCTGTCGGACACCCGGCCATCCGGAAACAACACCGCGACCCGCATGCCCGGGCGCTTATCGAATGCCGCCGCTACCGCGCCGCCGGTATCTCCGGACGTCGCAACCAGGATCGTTAGCGGTGATTCAACATCGCCTTCGAGGCGTGTAAGGCAGGCGGCCAGGAATCCCGCGCCAACATCTTTGAACGCCGCTGTCGGACCGTGATAAAGCTCCAGCAGCGACACGTCACCGTCGACCGGAAGCTGTGTGGCCGGTACCGGAAACGAATAGGTCTCGGCGAGAATGTCGTCCAGCGCCGGCAGCAAAGCCGAGCCCTCGAAAAACGGCCGCAGCAATCGGGCTGCAACTTCAACGATGGTTGCCGCGCCGTCGAAATCCGAGGTCTCGAAGGCAGGCAGCTCGTCTGGCAGAAACAATCCACCGTCGGCCGCGATACCGACCCTGAGCGCTTCATCGAGGCTGACGGGGCCCTGCCCGCGCGTGCTGAAATACTCCATGTCAGTCCTCTACGTACGCACCCTGGGCGTTCATCGGACTCGTCCAGGTCTGGCAATCGATGCCGTCGGCGCGGCATGCGTCCGCCATCGCCGTTACAACGTTGTCTGCGTCGCCGTTACGGACCAGCGCAAACAGGCTTGGACCACTGCCTGACAGGCTACAACCCAGCGCACCCGCACTTCTGGCAGCGGCCGTTACCGATGCAAAACAGGCAACATTGCTGGCGCGCTGTGGTTCGATGATTACATCTTTCAACGTCCGGCCAATCAGATCTGCATCATCATTGGCGCAGGCGGCAATGAATCCTGCCAGCAGACCCTGCTGCTCGATCCATTGCGCCATCGTGATGCTGGCCCCGAGCCCGCGCCGCGCTGCGGCCGTATCGACCTGCAGTTCCGGGTGCAGCAAGACAGCCTGCACGCTCGTTGGCGTCTGCAATGGCACGACGTCCGGCAACAGCACGGGCGGACATAGCACCAGCCCGCCAAACAGGCTGGGTGCAACATTGTCCGCGTGCAATCCTTTGCTCGCAAATCGCTCGCCCTCGAGCGCGAACGGCAGCAGGTCCTTTGTGGGTAACGGTGTATCCAGCAACGCATTGACCGCAACCACTGCGGCAACCGCGGATGCGGCCGAGCTGCCCATGCCCGATTGCAGCGGTACGCCTTTATACACCTCGAGCATCACGCCACCAGTGCCATGGGTATTCCACAACGCCTCTGCCGCAATCGACGCCGTATTTTCTTGCGGGTCACTCGACAGCTCGGGATGTATGTCGCCGTCGAGTCCACGTACGCACGAAATAGCCACACCTGTGCCATCGGTTTTCTCTGCAATGACCCGGTCCCCGACACCTTCGAGCGCGAGTCCGAGCATGTCGAAACCTACGGCGACATTACCGATTGACGCCGGCGCGAACGCCGTGACGCGATCAGACATAGCCCTGGCCCGTGCTCAGGTAGCTCGACAGTCGCAGCAGGTCGGCGAATACACCG
>JBCAZN010000088.1:0-8105 GCA_038533035.1 Pseudomonadota bacterium | reverse complement strand
CTGATCCGATAACCCGTACCGGGCGCTATCCCTGCAAGGACGGCGGCTTCGGCACGAGCACTGGCGTGCGGCGCTTGTAGTTTTCATAGTTTTCCTGGCCGCCCCAGCGCTCGTCGGCTTTTTCTTCGAGCATCGGAACGCCGCTTACTTTCGTCAGCAGGAAAGCCACGAACAGCGGCGAGATTAACGTAGCCCACTGCCAGCCCTGCAGTACCGGAATTGCGACGATCGCCATGCCCGCCCACAGCACGATTTCACCGAAGTAATTCGGGTGCCGCGACCACGCCCAAAGTCCGACATTGATGAATTTCCCGTCATTGTCGGGGTCGTCCTTGAATTTTGATTTCTGCCGGTCGGCAACGATCTCGATCAGCATGCCAATCACCCAGATCGCGATGCCGGCGATGCCGATGGCACCCAGCGGTTCTCTTGTGCCGCCGGTAATGATGGCAAGCGCTGCCGCCGCGGTCAGCAGTACCCACAGTCCTTGAAGGGTCCATGCCAACAGAAAGCGCGCTGGCTGTTTCTTGATTACATCGAAGCGGCTGTCGTGGCCGGCCTTGAGGATTCGTTTAAAGAGGAAGGAAGCAAGTCGCAATGACCAGATCAGGACCATTGCAGCGACGAGCGTTGCACGCAGGTCGAGGTCACCCGACAGAAGTACGGCGGCGATTATCACGCTGATGTAGGAAATACCGCCGACAAGATCGTAATAGCGTTCTGTCTGCGCTATCGCTGATGGTATGAAGGCCAGCCAGTTGATGCCGAAGGCAAGTGCGGCACAGAGCGCAAACACCGGAACGGTGCCGAATCGATCACCGCCGTCGCTGCCTGCCCACGCTATCGCGCCGCCAATCAGTATGGCAATGCCGACGGCTACTAGAGACTGCTTGTTGCTACGATGCGCCATGTTGCCTACCTCTGGTTTCCAAACGGTATTCTAGCGGTTGCTGCGACTCAGCGTGTTTCAAGTTGTGTCGTCCATGGCCCGCTTTCTCTCAGCGTGTATGCTCCTCGAGGAATTTTTCGGCGGACTCGAAGATTCGAGAACGACGCTCGGCGTCCAGTCGATCCAGCGCCCGCGGCATTAGCGCGAGCCGGGGGTTGCCGGCGAAAAAATCACGGTGCGTGTCGATGAACCGCCAATACAGGCCGTCCACAATGTCACACCACGGCCCTTTGCTGTAGTCGCTCATCTTCAAGAGGTAGTTTGAGCCACAAATGTAGGGTTTCGTCGCGAAAATGCCGCCGTCACTAAAAAGCGCCATACCGTACACGTTCGGACCCATTACCCATTCTGACGAATCAACAAACATTTCCATGAACCAGCGGTGCGCGTCGTTCGGTTGGATTTCACACAGCGTCATCATGTTGCCAAGCACCATGAGCCGCGGAATGTGGTGCGCCCAACCGAGATCCTGCGCCGTGTGGATGGCATCGTCCAGCGGCGGTATGCCGGTGCTGCCGTCGTACCAGGCGTCCGTCAGCTTGCGCTCGTGGTGCCAGAAATTTTCGCGGTCCTGCCTGTCACTATAGTTTCGGTAAATGCCGCGCACAAACTCGCGCCAGCCGATGACCTGGCGAACAAACCCCTCAAGGCTTTGCATCGGCGCTCGATCAGCGTGACGCAACACCCTGTCCATGATCTCTGCCGGCGTAATCAGTCCGAGGTTCATGCAGGGACTCAGCAGGCTGTGATAAACGGTTTGAGAGCGTGTCGTGATGGCATCTTCGTAAGGACCGAACTGCTCGAGCCGGCTCTCGATAAATTGGTCGAGCCAGGCCAATGCCTGCTCGCGAGTGGTCGGCCAGCGATGCTCCGCTGCTTTTCCCGGGTGCTCGGGGAACGACTCCGCTACGACTTCGATGACGTCTTCGACATGTTCGGTCGGCTCCGGCCAGTTGATAGTCGGCGGAACGAGTTTCTTCGGCAGCTTTTTTCGGTTCTCTGCATCGAAACTCCACTGGCCGCCGGTTGGTTCACCGTGGTCGATCAGGATGTCCAGTTTGCGTCGCTGCTGTTTGTAAAACGCGGCCATCTTTAGCTGCTTCGAATCTTTCGCGAAAGACGCAAAATCGTCGCGCGTACAAAGGAACATGGGGGACTGCAATTCTTTCCGCGACAATGACCGAGACTTTGCGAAGTCGACAAGCCGTTCTTCCATCGCCTTGTCTTCAACCTCGAAGTGAATCAGTTCTTCGGCACCCGTTGAATCAAGGTAGCGCTCGAGTTTGTTTTCGTAACTTTCTTTACTGTTGACATCGAGTTTCTCGTAATGAACCGCGTAGCCTGCGGAGCGGAGTTCATCGGCGTAGGAGCGCATCGCGGCGAGAAACATCACAATTTTTTGCTGGTGATGACGAACATAGGTACACAGCCCGACGTCTTCGGCCATGAACACGCTGACGGCTTCAGGCCCCGGCAACTGTTGCAGCGGGAAAAGCTGGTTGCCGAGTATGACCAGCAAAGACTCGGACCGGTTTCCGTCGAAACCATCTGCGTTTGATTTTTTCACCGTCTGTGCCATAAGGTTCGTCGTCGTTTTCCGTATACTCGCAGCACAACAAATAGAAATCTCGAGGAGTTACAAATTAATACACCCAAAGTTGGATTTATCGGTCTCGGTCTCATGGGCGGCAACATGGTTGAATGCCTGCAAAAGAATGGCTTCGAACCGATCGTAATGGACCTCAATAAAGAAGCGGTTGCGACTGTCGTTGCACGCGGCGCCACCGAGGCCAAGTCGGGGGCGGAGCTGGCAGCGGCCAGCGACATCGTAATGTTGTGCCTCACGACATCCGAAGTTGTCGAAAAGCTGGTCTATGGCGACGATGGCATCCTGGCCGGAATCAGGGAAGGTTCCGTGTTGATCGATTTCGGCACATCGATCCCGGCATCGACGCGCAAGATCGGCGCCGACCTCGCAAAGAAAGGTGCGGGCATGATTGACGCGCCGCTGGGTCGTACACCGGCTCATGCAAAAGACGGTCTGCTCAACATCATGGCGGCTGGCGACCAGGAGACATTCGACCAGGTCAAGCCCGTGCTCGACGTGCTCGGAGAGAACATCTTCTATCTCGGCGCCCTCGGTGCGGGTCACACGACCAAGTTGATCAACAACTTCATGGGAATGACCAGCGTTTGCGCCATGTCGCAGGCATTTGCCGTGGCAGATCTCGCGGGCGTCGATCGGCAGCAGCTGTGGGAAATCATGTCGACGGGACCGTCCATGTCGCCGTTTATGCAGTTCTGCAAGAACTACGCGGTGGACGGCGTGAGCGACCTGGGCTTTTCCATTGCCAATGCGAATAAGGACCTCGGCTACTTCCTCGAAATGGTCAATGATCTCGGGACGCGAGCACAGATTGCCGAAGGCACCTCGGCCAATCTCAACGCCGCTGTCGATGCCGGCATGGGGAGCGGCAACGTTCCGGAAATCATGGATTACTTCCTCAAACTCGAGAAGTAGGGCGGGCCATATCCGCTAGCGGCTCGCGACGCCGTTCGGGCTCAAGAAACCGGCCGGCAGGCCGTTATTCTAGGTATGACCAGCAAACCCCGAACGGCGGCCGGCCCGCTCCATCTGGAAGACCTGGCGATGCACGCGTTTGTGCACGAGATTGTCGAAGCCGTCGAGAACATCGCGGCGGCGGCAGTCTGGACAGCGGACGGTAGCCTCGCATGGTCACAAGTATTCCAAAGCAGCGCTGCGGATGTGCTGCCGAGCCCCAACGAAAGTGGCAAGTGTCCGTCAGAGCCTGTGAAGGTCAATATCGGACATGGCTATGCGGCGTACCATTTTCCGCTCGACTGCGAAAACGTACCGGGGTGCGTGTTTACGCTGGTCATCTACGGCGTTGACCCGCCAAATCTCAAATCTGTTTCATTCGCCATAAGCAGCATGCTGGCGTGCCTGAGTCGCCAGATCGACGTCGACTGTATGCTGATGACCACCAGGCTGGTCGAAACCGAACCCGCTCCGCCAACGCATTTTGCGAAAGAGCTGGAGACTCTCGCTAGCACCAAAGACCTGGCCGGCGCACTGCAGCGCGTCGTTGACGCCTGCCTGTCGGAACACGACCTTGACGGTGTTGCGGTTGCGTTGCCCGCGCAACGAATACTGACAGTCGCCACCTCACCGCGCTTCAAGAAGGCGTCCGTGAGCACCTTGCTTGCCAAACTGCAGCAGCCACTACAGAAAAAGCCGAAATTTATTTCGGCCACTGTGACTCTTAATGATGGTAGCGACGGGCAACTGCTGGCAGCGCCGGTCGTTAGAAACAAGAACGCGATGCTTGGCATCGTGTTCGCGATTTCCGGTACGCCCGACGCGAAAGTATCGACGCTGGTACGAATGCTTGCCAACCGTGTCAGCATGATCGCAACACCGGTTGCCGCCGATGCGAAGTTACGCACGCGTTTCGAACTCGTCTCGATAGTCGAGGAAACGATCGCAGCACAGCCGACGCTGCCGCACAGCCTGATGTATTTCGATACGGACAAAATGCACACGATTAACGATGCGTTCGGCTATTCGGGTGGCGATCGCGCACTTACAGCGTTTCGGCGCATCCTGCGCGACAGCGCCGGTTCCAACGACTGCGTCGCGCACCTTGGCGGGGATCGCTTTGCGGTCTTTATGCCGGGTGCATCGGGCGACACGGCGCTGGCAAAGGCAGACCAGATACTGCGCCTGCTATCACAGGAAACCATCGAAGACGATCGCAAGTCGATCAACCTGTCGGCGAGCGCTGGCGTGGTCGACATCAATGCGGCCAGTAAAGGCGCTGAAGACATGCTGATCCTTGCCGAGGTCGCGGCACGCAGTGCGCAAGAGCGTGGCGGCAACCAGTCGGCGCTGTTCCAGGACATCGATAGCAGCATCATTCAGCGGCGCTCTGACGTCGACAAGGTCGGCTTCCTGCAAATGGCGTTGATCGAAAACCAGTTTATTCTGCACGCACAGCGCATTCAGTCGTTAACCGGCGAATCGGGACAGAAATTCGAACTACTGGCGCGGCTCAACACCAAAGATGCGCCGAACCGAAGCCCAGCGGAGTTTTTGTCTGCTGCCGAGCGCTACCAGCTCATGTCGGCGCTGGATCGGTGGGTGATCAACTCGGCGCTCGGATCGCTGGCGCGTGCCGAGAATCCACTCGAGGTCAGCCTGAGCACGTTTGCAATCAATGTTTCTGCGCAGTCTCTGCAGGATGACTCGTTTGTCGAGTTTATCGAGTCGCGCATCGCAGAGACCGGCGTGGCGCCGGACACATTGTGTTTCGAAATCACTGAGACGTCGCTCGTAAAGCACCTCGATCGGGCACAGCGTTTCGTGCATCGACTGCAGCGACTCGGGTGCCGTGTGGCGCTTGACGATTTTGGTACCGGGTACAGCTCGTTCGAATACCTGAAAACGCTGCCCGCAAACTACCTGAAGATCGACGGTGCGTTCGTACGCGATCTCCTGCAAAACGATTTGTCAAAAGCGATTGTCTCCGCCGTTGTCAGTATCGCAGGTGTCATCGGTGCCCAGACCGTTGCCGAGCACGTCGAAAATGAGATGGTGCTCGCCTGGCTTAAGGAAGCCGGGGTCGATTTCGTGCAGGGCTTCGTCGTGCACAAGCCGGAGCCATTTGACGGTGTCCTCGAAGCGATGGACACGGTACCGCTGCTCTTCGAAACCGCCGATCAGCTTGACCTGCGGGTCGATGCCAAGGCGACCGCCTGAGCTTCGACCTAGTTGCTTGCCAGAGTTGCGACGTACAGGACCGGCCCAGTCGGCACTGCCTCAGGCGAACCGCCCAATGGTTCAAGGCTAACCGCAAGAGTATTGCCGGTTTCCAGCGCCTTAACTGCACTGTCGTCCAGCGTCAGCGAAGATTCGCCGCTTTGCGGCAGCAGGCCCATGGATGCCGGGACACCATCGCCGTCCAGGACCCATAGCTGATAATCGTTGTTCGCTTGTAGTTCCGGCGAGGTTCTGACGTCGATATCCACCCGACTCAGGTCGTCGTAGACCAGTGCGACCCAGAGCGGACTGCCGTCGTCACTGTTGATAATCGCAACAGCTGGTTCGAGCGGCACTGTCTCGACAACGGTTTCCACCACTGTTTCCACGACAGTCTCTGCTGGCTTCTGAGATTCCTGCCACCAACCAAACATACTCACAATCAACGCAACACCAAGCGCACTCGCGATGCCCGGCCAGCCATAGGAACGTTGTGGTGCGTGCTGGGTCTGACCGAGGCCCAGGTCGCGCGCTATTCGGCGCCATACGAGATCGGACGGCGCGACCCGTGGCAGCGACCAGATTGACGGCAACAAGGTGGCTTCGAGTTGGTAAACCCTCTGCCTGGCGGCGTCGTGCTCGTCAACCACCCGATCGAAGCGTCGTCGCGCCCGCCACGGCATTGTTCCGAGTACGTAACGCTCGGCAAGTAGTTCGCAAATTTCAGGTCGCAGGTAGTTCATCGTTCCATACACGCTTTGAGTTTCTGCAGCCCGCGGCGAACCCAGCTTTTGATCGTTCCGAGTGAACGGTCGACCTGAACCGCGATTTCGGAAAACGTAAGTCCATGCAAATAGGCGAACTGGATACAGGTCGCTGAATCGGCGCCGATCTCATCAAAGCAGTGCGCCAGCCGCGCCGCTGTTGCATTGGATTCGGTGTCGTTGTCGGCGCTGCCTTCATTGCCAAATACCTCACGAATACTATTGGCATCATCGCGCAGCACTTCATTGCGGCGCGCGCGGCGTCGGATAACATCGAGCGCACGTCGGCGCGCGATGGTCGTGATCCAGGTTTTCGCAGCGGCAAGCTTGGGATCAAATTCGCCAGCGCGATTCCAGGCGACCACCATGCTCTCCTGAAGTACATCTTCGGCTGCGTGTCGGTCGGGGAGCATTTTGAGCAGGAACGCGAGTATGTCCGGCGCCGTCAGGTCGTAAAATTGCCGAAAGGCAACAGAGTCACCGTCAGCGGCACGCAACATCAATGCGTCGAGATTGCTTTTGCTTAGATCAGCCATTTACTCGCTTTCTGGGTAACTCCTGCCACTTATACGTTCAAAATCTACCGCCGGATGCATCGGTTGTAAAAAAATTGGTGGATTTTGCATCCGGTCGGCTCCGCCACTCGTACAAGGTGTATCACATCCGCGGTACAGCCGCGGCCGAACCAGCGAGTGAATGGAGAAAACCGATGAAAAACAGATTACTGGCGGTGATGTTACCGCTTGCGTTGGCCTTTGGGTCAGTGGCGTCCGCGTCCAGCCACCGGGAGGCACCGATGATTACGGAACTGCCGAAAGTTGACGGTACCGACTTTTACATGTTCTCGAGTTACGAAACCGGGCGCGAGGGTTTTGTCACCCTTATAGCGAACTATGTGCCGCTGCAGGATGCCTACGGCGGGCCGAACTATTTCGAGATGGACGACGACGCGCTGTACGAGATTCACATCGACAACAACGCCGATGCCGTCGAGGACATTACTTTCCAGTTCCGTTTTCAATCGGAGATCCAGGGCATTTCATTGTCGATCGATGGCCAGGATGTCGCCGTCCCGCTGAAACAGGTTGGCGGTATCGGTCCGGGCGCGAGCGACACCGGCAATCTCAACGTACTGGAGACCTACACAGTGGACATCGTGCGCGGTGATCGTCGTACCGGCATGAGCCAGTCGCTTGCACGCACGACCGATGGCTCGACGACGTTTGCCAAGCCGGTCGACAACATCGGCAACAAGACACTGTCGGATTACGCCGCCTATTCGAATGCACATATCTACGATGTCGGTATTCCGGGCTGCAGTGACGGTCGCTTGTTCGTAGGTCAGCGCCGCGAAGGATTCGTCGTCAATCTCGGCGAAACCTTTGATCTCATCAATACAGACCCGCTTGGACCAGCCAATGGCGAACAAAACACGCTGGACGACAAAAACATCACAACGCTGGCGCTCGAAGTACCGGCAACATGCCTGACGGACGGCAACAGCGAGATTATCGGCGCCTGGACGACGGCCAGCCTGCGGCAAGCCCGCGTTCTGAATCCGTCACCGTCGAACCGGCCCGCGGCAATTCACGGCGGTGCGTACACACAGGTG
>JBCAZN010000087.1:0-8124 GCA_038533035.1 Pseudomonadota bacterium | reverse complement strand
ATCGGAGCGATCGCGTGGGTCACAGTGCCGGACGGGAGTGTTTGCGCCTGGAGCGACTGCGTAATAGTCGCTTCCATCTTGTCATAATGCGCGTTGATCAATGCCAGGAGATCGACGAAGTCGGACTTCGTGATCGAGGACGACTCGGCGGCCGCCTTTATTTTCTCCCTGAGATCGTGGTCCATTGGCCAGCCTGTTCCTTCAGCTAGACCGTTCACTCTAAATTAGACAGGTGTCGCAAATCTGTGACACACAGCAAATTCTGGAAATTATTTTGGGAATTTTTTCCCTTTTTTGATGGATCGGGCGCCCCGACCCTACCAAAAATCAATCAGTTACCGGGAAGTACTCGGACGGTTTCGCCGGACTCGGTCGTCTCCAGGCGGCCCTGCTCGATTAGCTCGCGGCCACCCTCGCCGACCTGAATCGGTATCGCCATCGTGGTTGCCTCGTCGCCATTCGGCGTCTGCACTATCGCGCGCACGTTCAGATAGTGGCGACCCTCACGCTGCGGCACCACGCTGACCTGCTGGCGCACGACAGCGTCTTTATCCGGCACCTCAACGCTGACGCGCGACGGCTGCGACGCACCCAACACGAGTGCCGATGCGTCTCGATTGCTGTACTCGAGCATCATCGCTGAGGGCCCGATGGCCGAGCGCATTTGCAACTGCACCGTCACAGGACTGCCGATTACCGGCGTGCCAATCACGTTGTAAGAGATGCTGTACGGTGCCAGCGGCTTGGTCACGGTTTCATCGACCACCTGTGGCGGCGCGGCAGGTTTTGCGCCAGTCTGCGTTGCAGACTTGTCCGCCGTTGTCGCTACTACCCTGGCATCGGGCGCATCGTCAGAACCGCAACCGGTAATCAAAGCGGCTATTGCCACCGTAACGGAAAGTGTTTTTGCTCGTTGCATAGTTTTCACCCTGGTCATCACCCCGTCACGGGCTCATCGAAACGTCAAAACAGGTTTGTGTCGGATAGTCGCTTGACGCCTGGTCGTCGACAAATCGCCAGTCCTGCAGGCGCATTATGTACTCTCCGGCCGCAAGCGTCGGGGTGACAAACACCTCGGAGTCTGCTGCGCCGGATACGCCACTGGCGAACGCAAACCACTGACCTGAGCGGTGCAGAAACAAGTCGGGGTCGGAGCGATCGCGAATCTCCGGCTCGCCCTGTGCGGGTGGCGGATCCGTCGTCGGCGGAGGGGCCGGGCTCGCCGTTGCTGTAATCGTATAGCTCGCCGCAACCGGCACCGTGATGCGGAAATGCCGGAACAAGCCAAACTTGTTCGGCGAGTCGTCCGGTCCCAGCTCGTAGTCCGTCGAGCCGATCGAATAATTCAGGTAATCGTCGTTGAGACAAACTCGTTCGACCTGTCCGTTGGTCGGCAAAGTGGTGTAGTACGGTAACACGTCGCGCCCGGCCGGAAATGTGCCGCTCGTCGGCACGGTCGTCTGGCCGCCGCCCCATTCGTCGAAGTTTCCGGGCGTATCGACATTGATGCGATTCAGCTGTGCATCGACAAATGCACGATCGGCGCTCGACAGTTGCGGTCGCAATCCAGCTGCAAATGTAAATACGGACGTGAACGGTGTTGTTGCCGCCTGTGGACCCACCATCGTCTCGTAGATCGGCCCGAATCCAATCGAGCTGTTGTCCGCGCCGTCGTTGTTGGTATCCCACAGGTCGTAAATGAAAGTGCCTACGTTCAGCTCGTTCATCCAGCCGACCAGCGTGACCGGCGTGTTATCAAACTCCCAGTCAACACCGAAACCGTTGGTGAGCAGCGGTGCGCTGGTATCGCAGTACAGCGGCTCCTGCAGCGCGATACCCGCCAGTGCGCTGGCGAAGCCCTCACCGAAGGCCAGCCTCGGGTCGAGCGGCTCGCCAATGTAGTGCGATCCGCCCATGGAGTCGGAGCGCGAGAAAATGTCTTCGAAGTAGTGACCCCACTCGTGGACGATGACGTGATCGTCGTAATCGTCAGTGTCGGTGCCTGAATCGCCGAGTATGTAGAGGCCGCTGGAGGTATAAAACGTCGACGTTAGCTCGCCGGCATCTATGTCGCTGTTGCCTTGCGCGATCAGCGTGTTGTTGACGCTCCAGTAGATCTCGAGCGCCGGGAAAGTGACTACCGGATCAACCGCGACTACCATGTCCATGGCCTGGCGCACGTAATCCAGCATGGCGAATGGCGCTGCCGCACGCACGTTGTCGAACTCGGCGGTCGGCCAGCCGGTGACGGCCAGGAAATCGGCGTCGGTCACATTGCTGGTGCCGGAGTTCATCGCAAAATCGATGACATACATCGGACGCTGGTTACGCGGCAGCGAGGTGTTGGAAGTATTGTCGCGCACCTGGACGTCCCAGCTCACCGGGCCACTGCGTTGCAGCTCGGCCCTGGCACGAATGACGATATCCAGCTGCGGATCGACGTTCGCAAAGGCGTAGCTGCCATCCTCGCCCGATGTTGTCGTATCCAGCAGCACACCGGCAGCCGTGCGCAGCTCCACGGGAACGCCACGCATCGGACGCTGCTCGGGATTTGCCAGGCTGAGTCCGTTGCAATTCGGGTTCGGGTTGACGTGCTCGAAACGCAGAATGCCGGATATCGACACCTGGGAGAGTGTTTCCATTACCACGATACTGACCGTGTCGGCGTCGCTGTCAGCCCCGTCATCAACTGACACTTCAAATACCAGCGTAGCAGGCGAATTTGTCGGAACGTCCGGCGCCGTAAATGTCGGCATTTCAGCCTGGGCATCGGATAGCGTTACACTCGGGCCGGACACCTGGCTCCACACGTAATTCAACGGCGTGCCATCCGGATCCGACGAGCCGGAGCCGTCCAGGGTCACCAGGGTGAGCTCCATCACCGTCTGGTCCGATCCGGCATTTGCAGTCGGCGGCGAGTTGGCGCCAAGCCCGGCATCGTTGACCGTGATGTCGACGGAATTGGCGATAGAGTTCACGCTGCCGTCGTTCACTGTTAGTTCAAACCTCAGCACTTCGGATGAAGTGGCCGCCGTCACGTCAGGGGCGTCGAACGTCGGCATTTGCACGTTCCGGTCGGACAGCGTTACCGACGTGCCCACGGTTTGCGTCCAGGAATACGTTAGCGAATCACCATCAGTGTCTGCCGAGAGACTGCCGTCCAGCGTGACGACATCGAATTCGTTGACCGACTGGTCTGCGCCCGCGTTCGCTGTCGGCGCGGCATTACCCGTGCCGGTGTTGCCACCGTCGTCGCCCTCGCCACCGCCGCCGCAGGCGGCCAGTGTCAGCGCGAGAAGCAACGTCGACAGCTTCTTCGAATATTCAAACCAATCCATAGTCATTCGCTTATGCCCAAAGCAACGTTTATTTTACCAATCGAACCTGAACGGTTACACAAGCAACGGTGTGCGAATTTGGCGACACATTGCCGAAAGTTGTGCCCGCGCGATGCCGAAGCAGATTGCGAAGCAGGTCCGTTTACCTCGCCCCATTATTGTTAAACTTTGTCCGTTTCAGCCGTTCACGGTTCACGTTTTTTGAACAAACATCACGGACGACCCAAAAAGCCTATGAAAAACAAGAAGATATTGGTTACCGGTGGCGCCGGCTATATCGGCAGCCACGTCGTACGCCAGCTCGGCCTCGCAAACGAGCAGGTCGTTACGCTCGATAACCTGTCCACAGGCTTCGAAGCGGCCGTAACGGCAGGCGATCTGGTCATTGGCGACACCGGCGATGCGGCGTTTCTCGAGCGTGTATTCGTCGAGCACGATATCGACACCGTGATGCATTTCGCGGCGCACACCATTGTCCCGGAGTCGGTTGCCGACCCGCTCAAGTACTACCGCAACAACACAGCCTCGAGCCGTACTCTACTTGAGGCGGCGTCGAAGCATGGCGTGAAGAATGTCGTGTTCTCGTCGACAGCGGCGGTGTACGGCACGCCCGAGGGCGGCCGTGCGGCCGAGGACACGCCAACGCAACCGATCAATCCGTATGGCACCTCGAAACTCATGACCGAGTGGATGCTGCGCGACCTGTCCGCAGTCAGCGACCTCAACTACGTGGCGCTGCGCTACTTCAATGTTGCCGGGTGTGAACCGACAGGCACGATCGGCCAGTCGACACCAAAGGCAACCTTGCTCGTGAAGGTTGCCTGCGAAGCCGCAACCGGACGCCGCCCCGGTGTTTCTATTTTCGGAACGGACTACCCGACCCCCGATGGCACCGGGTTGCGCGACTACATTCACGTTGAAGATCTCGCGACCGCGCACCTCGACGCGTTGACGTATCTTCGCAACGGCGGCGAATCGACCGTTTTGAACTGCGGCTACGGACATGGCTATAGCGTGCGTGACGTGTTGTCGGCGGTTGAAAAAGCCAGTGACAAACCGCTGAACATCTCCGAAGAGCCGCGCCGTGCCGGCGACCCGCCCGAGCTGATCGCCGTCGCGGATCGGGTGCGCGAGGTACTGGGCTGGACGCCAAGATTCGACGACCTTGATACCATTGTGCGCACTGCCCTTGAATGGGAACGCAAGATTGCGTCCAACGATGAAAGTGCCTATTGGGCGGCCTAGTCAGGGACTGACGTTACGATGAAGTTTCCTCGCCCACGATCGCTAAACGGACTGATCCTCGTCGGATTCGGGCTGGTCGCCCTGCCGCTGTTGATCGCCGTGATCTGGGCACTCGCCAATCTCGATGACGTTGCTGAACAAAGCGAGCGGCTGGTCGATACGGGCGCGCGTACCGCCGAGAATAATCGGCGATTGAATGACACGGTAATCACGCTCGAACGCGTGGCACGCCAGTACCTGGTACTTGGCAGCCCGGAAGTGCTGCAACTCATGCTGGATGACCTGCGTAAATATCAGGGCGTGATTGCGACGATGGAGCCAATGATAGTGAAGGCGAATGCGACGCTGCTCGCCGCATCGCTGAATGAAGAAGCACTCGAGATCGTACGCACGCTGGCCGATGAAAATGCAGACAACGAGGCTAAGGTGGCGGCAATCGAGCAGTTCACCAACTTGAGAGATCGTGTCGAACGCCTGACGGGCGTGCTATCGGCGCACGTCGACACGGAACTCATGGCGCTGCAGGAAACCGCCCGTGACGCGCAGCGGGTCTCGGCATGGCAGGTCGCGCTGCTCGTGCCCGGCACGATCGTGCTGGTGGTGTTCTTCATATTCCTGGTAGCGCGCCCGATTCGCCAGATTGACGCGGCCATCGGGCAGCTTGGCGAAAGTGGCTTTTCGAAACCGATCAGCATCAAGGGTCCGACCGACCTCGAGCGCCTCGGCCGGCAGCTCGAATGGCTGCGCATGCGCTTGCTCGAGCTTGCACAGGAAAAGAACAAGTTCCTGCGCCACATGTCACACGAACTGAAAACACCGTTGGCCAATATTCGCGAAGGGACGGAACTGTTGCTCGACGGGTCGGTGGGCGAACTGGAAAACCCGCAGCGCGAAGTGACGGACATCCTGCGCATGAACGGACTCAAACTGCAGCAGCTCATTGAAAACCTGCTGTCGTTCGCGGCGTGGCAAACGAAAAGTGAAGTACTGACCTTGAGTGAGTTTGAGATTCGCAAGCAGGTCATTTCCGTTGCACGTGCGCAGCGATTGGCATTAAAAGCCGCCAACATCCAGCTAAAACTCGAAGTGGATGATGTAACTGTGAACGCGGATCAGGAAAAAATTCGCACCGTGCTCGATAATTTGCTGTCGAATGCCATCAAGTTCACACCCAGGGGTGGAATCATAACGATTCGTGCCAGCCGGGAACCGACGGGCCTGATCATTGAGTTTGGCGATACCGGGCCAGGCATCCCTGCCGATGAAACCTCTCGAATATTCGAGGCGTTCTTCCAGGGTCGTCGCGAACAGGGTGGCCAGGTAGGCGGTACGGGTATCGGATTATCGGTGGTACTTGAGTGTATTCAGGCACATGATGGGTCGGTAGAACTCGTCGACTCGGAAGAATTTACCGGCGCGCATTTCAGGATCCTCATCCCGCAGGCGCGCGCAGTTGGACAACAAAAATTGGCAGCCAATGGTTAAGTTGCAGCAAACAAACCGGCAGAGAAAATTCGCGGTGGCACTCGTGGCCATGGCGATGCTGTCCGGCTGTAGCTCGACTGACTGGATCAAGGATCGAATTTCCTCCGGTGCATCGAATGAAACGGAGGTACTGGGTGCACCCGATGCCGACGCGTATGTGCAGGAGCTCGGACTAATCGCAGCGGGTGATGCAACGGCACAGGCCGAAGCCTATGAGGATGCCGCCGCGACCGCACGCCTGACGCCGGGAACGACGGCTGACCTGCGACTTGGACTGGTATTGGCGGTACCGGGACACCCGCATTCTGACGCGTCGCGTGCCGTAACGTTGTTACGCGGTGTGCTCAATGAGACCGAGTTACTGACGCAGGCGGAGATTGCGCTCGCCCGCATCATGCTCAACAGTGCCGAGCGCCAGGCGATGATCAGCAGCGAGAATATGCGCATTCAGAGCGAGTCGTCGCGCGTGCTGTCGTCGACGGAACGACAGGCGGCTGCTCGCCAGGCAGCGCTGGAAGCCGAGAACCAGCGGCTGCGCGCCGAGCTGGCCGATGCCCAGCAGAAACTCGAGGCGCTGACCTCGATCGAACGGGATATCCGAGAGCGCTAGCGCAACGCGCGCCTGACGCTCAATTTCCACACTTGCTGCACTCTGGCTTTGCGCTTAACCTAGCTCGATAACCACAATTCATGCGACATAATATGGCAACACGACAGCCGCAGGCTGAAGGCAAAATCCTGCTTGTAGACGATGATCCGGGGCTACTGCGGCTCCTGTCGATCCGTTTGCGAGCCGAGGGCTATGAAGTGGAAGCCGTGGAGTCAGCGCACAAAGCGCTGGGCGTCCTGCATCGCTTCAGCCCGGATCTGGTCATTACCGACCTGCGCATGGACAAGATGGACGGTATCGGGCTCCTGAAGGAGCTTCAGACGCGCTCACCGGGCCTCAGAGTCGTAATTATCACCGCGCACGGCACGATTCCGGATGCCGTGACGGCGACGCAGCACGGGGCGTTTGGCTTCCTGACGAAGCCGGTCGACAAGGACGAGCTCATGACGCTGGTCGACCGGGCACTCAAGGTGTCAGGGTCGGCGGATGTCGAGGAAGACTGGGCGTCCGAGATCATCACGCGCAACCAGCATATGAAAGAGGTGCTGCAGCAAGCCAAGATGGTAGCGGCGACAGATGCGCGCGTATTGATTACAGGCGAATCGGGTACGGGTAAGGAATTACTCGCGCAGGCGATCCATAGCGCGAGCGATCGGCGCAACAAGCCATTCGTCGCGATCAACTGTTCCGCGATGGCCGAGAACCTGCTCGAGTCCGAGCTGTTCGGCCATGAGAAAGGCGCGTTCACGGGCGCGACACGTGCGCATACCGGCCTCTTTCAGTCAGCCGAGGGCGGCACGCTGCTCATGGACGAGATTGGCGACATGCCGTTGCGGCTGCAGGTGAAATTGCTGCGCGTGTTGCAGGAAAGCCAGGTGCGGCCCGTAGGCAGCACCGAGGCGCGCCAGATTGACGTGCGGGTTATATCGGCGACGCACAGGGACCTGCAGGAGCTCATGACGGAAGGTCGCTTCCGTGAGGATCTCTACTACCGACTGAATGTCGTCAACATCAAGCTGCCGACGCTGGACGATCGACGCGAAGATATTCCGCTGCTGGTTGCGCACTTCCTGCAACAGATTGCGGCGGAAGCTGACCAGGAGCGCAAGGTGTACGCGCCCGAGGCAGTGGAGATGCTGGTGACGGCGGAGTGGCCAGGCAATGTCCGGCAGCTTTACAACATCGTTCGCCAGAATGTGGCGCTGTCGCGGTCGCCCGTTATCAGCGGCGAGCTGGTGCAGCAGTCGTTGGGTGAACATGCCGGCAAGCTCGCATCGTTCTCGGATGCACGCGATGAGTTCACGCGGAACTACCTGTCGCAGATCCTGCAGATCACGATGGGCAACGTGAGCCAGGCGGCGCGGCTCGCGAAACGCAATCGCACCGATTTCTACAAGCTACTCGCCCGTCACGACCTGAACCCGGACGCGTTTAAGTCCAGGTAGG